>JADGHP010000132.1 GCA_019683855.1 Thermoleophilia bacterium | reverse complement strand
TCGCGACCTGGAGCGCCATCAACGCGTTCTGCTCGACGAGCAGGATGGACGTGCCCTGCTTGTTCACCTCGACGATCGTCTCGAAGATGCGCTCCACGAAGATCGGCGCCAGCCCCATCGACGGCTCGTCGAGCATCAGCAGCGTCGGCCGCGCCATCAGCGCCCGCCCGATCGCGCACATCTGCTGCTCGCCGCCGGAGAGCGTCCCCGCCTTCTGGTGCCGGCGCTCCGCGAGCCGCGGGAACAGCGTGAACACGCGCTCCAGGTCCTCGCGCAGCCCCGAGCGGTCGCTGCGCTGGAAGGCGCCCATCTCGAGGTTCTCCGTCACGGTCATGCGCGGGAACAGCCGTCGGCCCTCCGGCGACTGCGCGATGCCGAGCTTCACCACCTCGTGCGCCGGCGTCGTGGTGATGTCGCGCCCCTGGAAGGTGATCGTTCCGCGGCGAGGATGGTTCAACCCGTTGATCGAACGCAGCGTCGTCGACTTGCCGGCGCCGTTCGCGCCGATCAGCGTCACGATCTCGCCCTCGCGCACCTCGAGCGAGACGCCCTTGAGCGCCTGGATCGAGCCGTAGTACGTCTCGACGCGGTCGAGCCGCAGCAGCGGCTCCCCCGCGACCGCCGGCGCTGCGCTCACGAGCCCACCGCCGCCGTCCCGAGGTACGCCTCGATCACGCGCTCGTCGCGCTGGATCTCCTGCGGCGTTCCCTCCGCGATCTTCTGGCCGTAGTCGAGGACCGTCACCCGGTCGGAGATCCCCATCACGACCCGCATGTCGTGCTCGATCAGGAGCACCGACAGCCCCTGCTCGGCGCGCAAGCGCGCGACGAACGCGGTGAACTCCGCCGTCTCCTGCGGGTTCATGCCCGCGGTCGGCTCGTCGAGGAGGAGCAGCTTCGGCTGGGTCGCGAGCGCCCGCGCCACCTCGAGCCGGCGCTGGTCGCCGTAGGAGAGGTTGCGTCCGATCACCTGCTCGCGCCCGGGCAGTCCGCAGAACTCGAGCAGCTCGCGCGCCCGATCTCGCGCCTCCGCCTCTTCGTGCTTGACGCGCGGGGTGCGCAGGATCGCCTCGAGCAGGTTGCCCTTCAGGCGCGTGTGCATGCCGACGAGCACGTTCTCGAGCGCGGTCATGTTCTGGAAGAGCCGGATGTTCTGGAAGGTGCGGCCGATGCCGCGCTGCGTGAACGCGTGCGGCGGCTTGCCGGTCATGTCCTCGCCGGCGAAGACGACGCGCCCGGCGGTCGGCTTGTAGACGCCGGTCAGCATGTTGAAGAAGGTCGTCTTCCCGGCGCCGTTCGGCCCGATCAGGCTGACGATCCCGCCGGCCGGCACGGTGAAGTCGACGTCCTGGACGGCGACGAGCCCGCCGAACTCCTTCCGCAGAGCCTGCGTCCGCAGCAGCTCGCCGCTCTCGCGTCTCACGTCGCCCCCTGCTCGGTGACGCCGGCGCCGCGCGCGACGTCGTAGAGCGGCTCGTCGTGGACGCCCTCGTGGAACTCGGCCGCCTGTCGCGCGCTCGGGATCAGCCCCTCCGGCCGGAAGAGCATCACGACCACGATGATCACGCCGTAGATGCCGAACTCGTACAGCGGGACGTTGAGGTTGGTGCCGAAGTGGCCGTTGATCCAGGCGCCCACGTTCGCCAGCCCCTCCCGGTCGAGGTACGAGAGGAAGCAGGCGCCGAAGATGACGCCCCAGATGTTCCCCATCCCGCCGAGGATGACCATGCAGAGGATGAAGACGGAGATGTTGAAGAAGAAGTCGTCCGGGAAGGTGCCGCTGCGGTAGCTCGCGTAGTACGCGCCCGCGACGCCGCCGAAGAAGGCGCCGGTCGCGTACGACCACGTCTTGACCCGCATCAGCGGCACGCCCATCGCCGCGGCGGCCACCTCGTCCTCGCGGATCGCGACCCACGCGCGCCCGAGCCGCGAGTCGCGCAACCGCATCGAGCAGAAAACCGTGACGAGGACGAGCACGAGCGCCGTCCAGAAGAAGACGGAGTCGAGGTTCCCCGCCGTGAGGTAGTTCGCGGGCAGGTGCAGGTGCTCGTGCGCCCACGTGCCGAAGCCCGGGCCGTCGATCGGCGTGATGCCGCCCGTGCCGTTCGTGAGGTTGAAGCCGAAGAAGTGGTCGCCGTTGCGCGCGACCTGGGGCATGATCTCGCCGAAGCCGAGCGTCACGATCGCGAGGTAGTCGCCGCGCAGGCGCAGCGTCGGCAGGCCGATGATCACGCCGATGATCGCGGTCGCGACCCCAGCCATCGCGAGCACGAGCCAGATCGAGAAGTGGAGGCCGGTCCAGCCCTCGGCGAGGCCGACCGCGCCGACGTTCACGCGCCGGCTCGCGAACTGGTCGGAGGCGAACCATCCCGCCATGTACGCGCCCATCGCGTAGAAGGCGACGTAGCCGAGGTCGAGCAGGCCCGCGTAGCCGACGACGAAGTTCAGGCCGAGCGCCATCATCGTGAAGATCGCCATCACGACCATCGTCGAGACCTGCGGGAAGGGCCCGAAGATCGGCAGCTGCGGCAACGACCCGACGAAGTACGGGTAGGCGATCGCGAGTCCGAGCACGACCGCGGGGGCGACCCACTTCCCGAGCGCGAGCCGGCCGACCCGCAACCCCGACCAGCTCGGCACGACGAGGAGCAGGATCACCGCCGCGACGGCGAGCGCGGACGTCTTCCAGACCCCGAAGAGCGCGACGAGGACGAGCCCCACCGCAACCCAGAACGTCGCCCGCACGGCCCGGCGGACCGACCGCGGCCACGAGTCCCAGCGCTCCTCGCTGACGCCGGCGCGGGCGAGCGCTGCCCACCGCACGCGCGCGACCGCTTCCGCGATGCGGCGCCGCCTCACCTCAGGCTCCTTCCGGGGTCCGCTCGCCGAGCAGGCCCTCGGGCCGGAAGACGAGGATCAGGATCAGGATCGAGAAGACGATCGACTGCGTCCAGTCGCTCCCGGGCGCATGCCAGGTGAGACCCTCGTTGAAGGCCTGGATGAAGCCGATCGCGAGCGCGCCGAGCACCGCGCCGGGCAGGTTCCCGATGCCGCCGAGCACGGCGGCGGTGAACGCGATCAGCCCCAGTTGGAAGCCGGTGTCGTAGCGGATCTGCCCGAAGTAGAGCGCGTAGAGCAGGCCGCCGGCGCCGGCGAGCGCGCCGGCGATCACGAACGTGAACGAGATCGTCCGGTTGACGTCGATGCCCATCATCGCCGCGGCGTCGCGGTCCTGCGCGGTCGCCCGCATCGCCTTCCCCTGCCGGGTGTGCTGGACGAGCCACACGAGCCCGGCGAGCACCGGCACGGTGATGACGACGACGATGAGCTTCTCCCACGTGTACGTCACCCCGGCGACCGAGAAGACGTGCCCGGTCGGGAGGACCTGCGGCACGGCCGTGTAGGACGGGCCCTTCCAGGCGATCGCGACATCCTCGAGCACGAACGACATCCCGATCGCGGTGATCAACGGCGCCAGCCTCGGCGCGCCGCGGAGCGGCCGGTAGGCGATCCGCTCGATGGTTGCGTTGAGGAGCCCGCAGGCGACCATCGCCACCGCGAGCGAGGCGAGGATCGCGGGCACGATCGAGCCCGCCGACGCGTGCGCGTGCAGGCCGAAGACGGACAGGATCATCGTCGCCGAGAACATCCCGCCCATCATGAAGACGTCGCCGTGGGCGAAGTTGATCAGCTCGAGGATGCCGTAGACCAGGGTGTAGCCGAGAGCGACGAGCGCGTACACGGCGCCGTTCGTCAGCCCGATGAACGAGATGTTGCAGAAGTAGGCGAACCCGTCGACCCGGATGTTCTCGACGATCCAGAAGACGAGCGCGCACACGAGCACGACCGCCGTGCCGGGCATGAGGTAGGCGCCGAGCGGCCGCCGCGCACGGGCAGGGGCTGACGGCTGTACGGTGGTGTCCACGAGAGCGCGGAGAAGCGGGCGCCGGGGGAGGCGCGCTCCCCCGACGCCCGCGTGCTGGCGTCTGTCGTTACTTCACCAGGCTCGCCGGCGGGACGAGCGTCCTCACCGGGATGAGCTGCTTGCCCTTCTGCTTGTAGATGGTGATCGCGGTGCCGCTCGTGTCGCCCTGGTTGTTGATCGTGAAGCTGCCGAGGATGCCGTTCGCGACCGACATCCCAAAGAGCGCCTTCGCGACGTTGCCCCGCTGGCCGCCCGAGCGGGCGATCGCTCGGAGCAAGACGTCCATTGCCTGGGCGCCGTACGCCGCGTACGGGTTCGGGGTCGTGCCGACCTGCTTGCCGAAGCTCTTCACGAACTTCGCGCCCTCACCGGTCAGCGACTTCGGCGGCTGGCCGGCGACGCTGATGTACGCGCCGTTGCCGACGGCCCCGTTCGCGTTCGGGTCGCTGAACCCGTCCGGCATCTGCAGCTGGATCTTCGGATTGACGGCCTTGATGTCCTGCATCAGCTTCGCGCCGTTGTTGTCGACGATGCCGCCGAGGAAGACCACCTGCGCGCCCGACTTCTTGATCGCATTCGCGAGCGCCTCGTAGCTGGACTGCTTCGCGTCCCAGCCCTTGAAGCCGACGACCTCGAGACCGATCTTCTTCGCCGCGTTCGCGTAGGTGAGCGCGACGCCGTAGCCGTAGGTCTGCTTGTCGTTCAGCACGTACACCTTCGTCTTGCCGAGCGACTTCGTGAACATCGCGTCCGCCGGGCCCTGGAACTGGTCGTTCGCGACGACGCGGGCGTAGTTGCGGACGCCGGTCGGGTAGTACTTGTTCGGCTCGCCCGGCTCGGCCCCGGGGCCCGTGGTCGTCAGCCCCGGGCTCGTGTTCGCCGGGCTGACCATCGCCAGCGGTCCGGGGTTCGCCCTGTTGAGGATCGGGACGATGATCTTCGCGCACCCCGAGTTGAACGTGCCGACGACCCCGATCACCGAGCGGTTGCTCGCGTAGAGGTGAGCGTTGGTCGCGCACTTCGCGGTGTCCCAGCCGGCCGTCTGCGCGGTCGAGTCGTCACACGACTGGAACCCGATCTTGTACGGGCC
>JADGHP010000131.1 GCA_019683855.1 Thermoleophilia bacterium | reverse complement strand
ACCGCCGCGTTCTCGTCGAACGCGATCGTGGTGCCGTCGTCCCGACCGAACGGCTTCTTCGTGCGCACGACGACCGCGCGCACCACCTCGCCCTTCTTCACCGCGCCCTGCGGCGTGGCCGCCTTCACGGTGCCGACGATGATGTCGCCGACGCGCGCGTAGCGGCGATGGTGGCCGCCCATGACGCGGATGCAGAGGAGCTCGCGGGCGCCCGTGTTGTCCGCCACCTTGAGGCGGGACTCCTGCTGGATCACTACTTGGCCTCCTCGACGATCTCGGCCAGGCGCCAGCGCTTCGTCGCCGACAGCGGGCGCGTCTCGACGATGCGCACGACGTCGCCGACCTTCGCGGCGTTCCGCTCGTCATGCGCGTGGAACTTCACCGACCGCCGCACCACCTTCTTGTAGCGCGGGTGCGCCTTGATCACGTCCACCTTGACGACGATCGTCTTGTCCATCGCGTCCGAGACGACGACGCCGCGCCGCTCCTGGCGGCGGCCGCGCTCGTGCTCGGGCTTCGGCTCGCGGACGATGGGCTTGCGCTCGCCCGTCGAGGCCGCGCGGCGGCGGCGCGTCTTTTGCGGACGCAGCCGGCGCGGGAGCCGCTTGCGCTTGCGCTTCGGCTCCGCCGAAGCGCTCGGAGTCGCCTCGGACTCGGTCTCCGTCGTGGTCTCCGCTTCCGGGTCCGCCGGAAGCGCCTCGGTGTTCTCTGTCTCGTCAGCCATTCTCGTCTAGCTCGCCTTCGCCTTCGCCTTCGCGGCCTCCCGCTCGGTCACGATCGTGAGGATCCGAGCGATCTCGCGCTTCGTCAGCTTCAGGCGCGCGGTGTTCTCGAGCGCCCCGGTGACCGACTGGAAGCGCAGGTTGAAGAGCTCCTGCCGGCGCTCCGCGAGCCGATGCTCGAGCTCCTCGTCGGATAGGTCTCGAAGTTCCTTCGCCTTCGTCAACGGGCTTCGCCTCCCCAGCTTCCACGCCGCTCAGTCAAAGAGCTCCGCCTCTCGCTTGACGACCTTCGTCTTCACCGACAGCTTCTGGCCCGCGAGGCGCAACGCCTCGCGCGCGAGCGGCTCGGGCACGCCCGCCAGCTCGAACATCACGCGCCCGGGCTTGATCACCGCGACCCAGCCCTCGGGCGAGCCCTTGCCGGAGCCCATCCGGGTCTCGGCGGGCTTCTTCGTGTAGCTCTTGTCCGGGAAGACGTTGATCCAGACCTTGCCGCCGCGCTTGATCTTACGCGTCATCGCGATACGAGCGGCCTCGATCTGCCGGTTCGTGATCCAGCCGGAGTCGAGCGCCTTGAGCCCGTAGTCGCCGAACTGGACGGCCGTCTGGCCCTTCGCGGTGCCGTGGCGGCGACCGCGGTGGACCTTGCGGAACTTCGTCTTCTTCGGCATCAGCATCAGGCCTCACCCCCCGACTCCTCCGGCGCGGCGGGCGCCTCGACCGGCTGCTCCGCAGCCGCGTCCGGAGCCTGCGGCTCCTGCTGCGAGGTCGCCTCCGCGGCGCCCTCGGCCGCCGGCTCCAGGCGCTCCTCCGCCTGGAGGGCCTGCTCGTCGGCGAGCGGCTGCTGGACGCTCTCCTCCGCGCGCGCCTCGGGCCGCGTCGCGGCGGGACGCGGCGCGGACGGGCCGCGCCCACGCCCGCGGCCGGCACCGCCGGGCCCGCGCCGGCGCTGGCGCACCGGGCCGAGCCCTTCGCGGTCGGGACCGCGCCCGCGACCGCCCTCGCGCGAGGCGCCGAGGCCCTCGAGCGAGCCGCCGCGGCGGCGGCGCGCGTCCTGGTCGCCGAGGCGGGTGTCGCCGGCGCTCGCGCCCTCGTAGCCCTCGGGCATGATCTCGCCCTTGTTGATCCAGACCTTGACGCCGATCCGGCCGGCCGTCGTGCGCGCCTCCGTGAAGCCGTAGTCGATGTCGGCGCGGATCGTGTGCAGCGGCACGCGGCCCTCGTTGTAGGTCTCGCGCCGACTCATCTCGGCGCCGCCGAGGCGCCCCGAGCACTGGATCTTCACCCCCGCCGCGCCGGAGCGGATCGCGGAGGCGAGCGCGCGCTTCATCGCCCGCCGGAACGCGACCCGGTTCGAGAGCTGCTCGGCGATCGACTGCGCCACGAGCTTCGCGTCGAGCTCGGGCCGCTTGATCTCGTTGATGTTGATGTGGACGTTCTTCTGCGTCATCGCGTGCAGCTCGCGGCGCAGCGCGTCCACCTCGACGCCGGACTTGCCGATCACGATGCCCGGACGCGCCGTGTAGATGTCGACGGTGATCCGCTGCTTGTCCTTGCGGATCAGGATGTCCGAGAGCCCCGCGTGCGAGAGCTTGCGGTAGATGTGGTCGCGGATGCGGACGTCCTCGAGGATGTAGTCCGCGAACTCCTTCTTGCCCGTGTACCAGTTGGACTTCCAGTCGTGGATGACGCCGACGCGCATCCCGCCGGGATGGATCTTCTGACCCATTCCTACTCCTCGCTCTCCGTGGCCGCTTCGTCTCGCTTCGCCGCCTCCGACGCGCCAGCGGCCTCGGCGGCGACCTTCTGCTCAGGCCGCGAAGCGGCCTCTCGCGGGGCTCGCGGAGCGAGCTCCACGGTGATGTGGCACGTGCGCTTGCGGATGCGGGCGACGCGGCCGCGCGCCCGGGCGCGCCAGCGCTTGAGCGTCGGCCCCTCGTCCACGTAGGCGGCGGCGACGACGAGGTCGTCGCCGTTCCAGAGGAGATCCGGGCGCGACTCGGCGTTCGCGACCGCCGAGCGCAGCACCTTCTCCACGTCCTTCGCGGCGGCGCGCTGCGAGAAGGCGAGGATCGTGCGCGCCTCCGGCACGGAGCGGCCGCGGATGAGGTCGGTGACGAGCCGCGCCTTGCGCGCGCTCGTGTGCACCCACCTCGCCTGGGCGCGCACCGTCTGCCGCTGCGTCTCGAGGGTCGCCGCCATCAGCGCTTCACCTTCGCCTGCCTGTCGCCCGCGTGCCCCCGGAAGGTGCGCGTCGGCGCGAACTCGCCCAGCTTGTGGCCGACCATCTGCTCCGAGATGAAGACGGGCACGTGCTTGCGGCCGTCGTGGACGGCGATCGTGTGGCCCACCATCTCGGGGAAGATCGTGGAGGCGCGCGACCAGGTGCGGATCATCTGCTTCCGACCCGAGGCGTTCATCTCCTGGATCCGGCGCAGCAGCCGCTCCTCGACGAACGGCCCCTTCTTGCTCGACCTCGACATCAGCGACGGCCCTCCTTGCCGCGGCGCCGGCCGCGAACGATCAGCTTGTCCGACTCCTTGTGCTTGGCGCGCGTGCGCTTGCCCAGCGTCGGCACGCCCCACGGGGTGACCGGATGGCGGCCGCCCTTCGACTTGCCCTCGCCGCCGCCGTGCGGGTGATCGACCGGGTTCATCGCCGAGCCGCGCACCGCCGGGCGCTTACCGCGCCAGCGGCTGCGACCGGCCTTGCCGCCCGTGATGTTCTGGTGGTCGAGGTTGCCGACCTGACCCACCGTCGCGCGGCAGGCGAGCGGGACGCGCCGCATCTCGCCCGACGGGAGACGGAGCACGGCGTAGCCGCCGTCCTTCGCGACGAGCTGGACACCCGCGCCGGCGGAGCGCGCCATCTTCGCGCCCTGACCGGGCTTCAGCTCGACCGCATGGACGAGGGTGCCGGTGGGGATGTTCTCCAGCGGCAGCGCGTTGCCGACCTTGATGTCGGCGTTCGGGCCGGACTCGACCGTCGCGCCGACCTGCAGCTGCGCGGGCGCGAGGATGTAGCTCTTCGCGCCGTCGGCGTAGTGCAGGAGCGCGATCCGGGCCGAGCGGTTCGGGTCGTACTCGATCGCGGCGACCTTCGCCGGGACGCCGTCCTTGCGGCGCTTGAAGTCGATCACGCGGTAGCGGCGCTTCGTGCCGCCGCCCTGGTGGCGCGTCGTGATCCGGCCCGCGTTGTTGCGCCCGCCCTTCTTCGAGAGCGGCGCGAGCAGGCTCTTCTCCGGCTGCGTCTTCGTGATCTCCTCGAACGTGGAGACCGACATGAAGCGGCGGCCGGGAGACGTAGGCTTGTATCTGCGAATCGGCATCGACTAGTCGGATCCTTTCACACGCGGAAAATGCGCCAGCATTTTTCGCGTCAGAGTTGCGCCCCTTCGAAGATCTCAATCGAGTCGCCCGGCTTGAGCTGGACGATGGCCTTCTTCCAGCCCGGGCGCACGCCGCGCGTGGCGCCGCGCCGCTTCGGCTTCGGCTGCACCTTGACGATGTTGACGTCGAGGACCTTCACGTCGAAGAGCTCCTCGACGGCTTGGCGGATCTGCGTCTTGTGCGCGTCCTTGTGCACCTTGAAGGTGTAGCGGTTCTGCGCGATCTGGCCGTAGCTCTTCTCGGAGACGACCGGCGCGATCAGGACCTCGGCCGGATGGAGGCTCACTGCGCGCACCCCCCGCTGCGCGCCGCGGGCGCGCGGTCGTCCGGCCGGGCGGCGCCGACTTCGCCGGCGGCGCTTCCGGCCTTCTGTTCCACGAGCGGGAGCGCCGCCTCGCTCACGACGAGCGAGCGCGCCCAGACGACCGCCGCCACCTCGAGCTCGGCGGGCACGGTGACGAGCACCCGCTCGAGGTTGCGGAACGACTTGATCAGGCTCTCCTCGTCCTCGGAGGCGACGACGAGCGTCGGCCGCTCCTTCCCCCAGCCGGCGAGCAGCTCGGCCGCCTTCTTCGTCGACGGCTGCGCGAACGCGTCGCCGCGGACGAGCGCCAGCGTTCCCGCCTGCGCGTGGTCGCTCAGGGCGGAGCGCAGCGCGGCGCGCCGGGCCTTGCGGTTCACCTTGAGGGCGAACGAGCGCGGCGAGGGCGGGAAAACGACGCCGCCGCCCGTGAACTGCGGAGCGCGGATCGTGCCCTGGCGGGCGCGACCGGTGCCCTTCTGGCGCCACGGCTTCGAGCGACCGCCGGAGACGAGCCCGCGGCTCTTGGCGGCGCGCGTGCCCTGGCGGTGCGCGTTCATCTCCGCGCGCACGGTCTCGTGCACGAGGTGCGGCTTCACCTCGGCGCCGAAGAC
>JADGHP010000130.1 GCA_019683855.1 Thermoleophilia bacterium | reverse complement strand
AGCGTCGTCGACTTGCCCGAGCCGGTCGGCCCGGTGACGAGCAGCGCCCCGGTCGGCCGCGTCACGATCCGGGTCAGCCTCGCGCGCATCTCGTCCGAGAGCCCGAGCTCCTGCAGCGTCGGCGGCCGCTTCGACTTGTCGAGCAGCCGCATCACGACCGACTCCCCCTCCACCGTCGGCAGCGTCGCCACGCGGATGTCGAGCATCCGCCCGGCCGCCGCCGCGTTGAGGGAGAAACGGCCGTCCTGGGGCTTGCGCCGCTCGGCGATGTCGAGCTTCGCGAGCACCTTGAGCCGCGTCGTCACGCCCGCGGCGAGCCGCTTGGGGATCCGCTGCACCTCCTGCAGTACGCCGTCGACGCGGAAGCGGACGAGCAGCGCGTCCTCCTGCGGCTCGAAGTGGACGTCCGAGGCGCCGTCCTCGGCGGCCTGGAAGAGCACGGAGTTGACGAGGCGCACCAGCGGCGCGTCGGAGACGCCGTCGTCGACCTCGAGATCGGTCTCCTCCTCGGCGGCCTCCGCGCCGGGAGCGTCGTCGAGCTCGAGCACCGGCGCCCGCGGGCCGAACGCCTCCGAGCTGCGCGCGAGCCTGCGGATCTCGGCGTAGACGTCGTCGCGGGAGGCGACGGCCAGCTCGACCTGGTGCCGCGTCGCGAGGCGCAGCTCGTCGATGCCGTGCAGGTTCGACGGATCCGACACCGCGATCCGCAGCACGTCCCCCTCGAGCGCGTACGGGATCGCGCCGACCCGCTCGAGGACGTGCAGCGGCACGAGCCGCGCCGCCTCCGGGTCGACGCCCGCGAGCGCGAGGTCGACGAGCGGGAGCCCGTGCCGCACCGCGAGCATCCGCGCCACGCCCTCGCCGGTGGCGATCCCCTCCTCGACGAGCGCCGCGGCGAGCGAGCCGGTCTGCCGCGCCCGGCCGCGGGCGAGCGCGAGCCGGTCGGGCGGGACGAGCCGCGTCGCGGCGAGGAGGTCGACGAGGAGCTCGATCGGCGCGTCGGCGGGCGCCGGCGCGCCGAGCCCGAGCCCGGCCGGGGACGAGCCGGCCGGCCGCAGCCCCGGAAGCTCGATCTCGAAGCGGCTCATCGGGCGAGCGACCAGTACGCGTGCAGGAGCGGATGGCCGGCGAAGAGGGCGACGACCCCGCCGAGCGCGAGGAACGGGCCGAACGGGATGCCCATCCGGCGCGCCGAGCGGCCGTGGCGGGCGAGCAGGACGAGCGCCGGGACGAGCGCGGCGAGCATCCCGAGGAGGAGCGCCACGGGGACCGTGCGCCCCAGCATCGCCCCCAGCACGAGCGCGAGCTTCACGTCGCCCATCCCCATCCCGCCCGGGTAGGCGAGCGCGGCGGCGAGCAGGAAGCCGCCCGCCCCGATCGCTCCCAGCGCCCACTCGGGGCCCGGCCGGAGCGCCGTCTGCGCCGCGAGGACGACGGCGGCGACCGGCAGCACGATCCGGTTCGGGATCAGCCGGTGCTCGAGGTCGATCGCCGACACGGCGACGAGCGCGAGGCAGTAGAGCGCCGCCACCGCGGTCTCGCCGCGGAGGCCGAAGCGCCACACGCAGCCGGCGAGGAGCAGCGCCGAGGCGAGCTCGACCGCCGGGTAGCGCGCCGGGATGACGCCCCCGCACGCGCGGCAGCGGCCGCGTAGCGCAAGCCAGGAGACAAGCGGCACGTTGTCGCGCCAGGCGATCGCCTCGCCGCAGCTCGGGCAAGCCGAGCCGGGCCGGATGATCGAGCGTCGCAGCGGCATGCGCGCCGCGACCACGTTGAGGAAGCTCCCGAGCGCGAGCCCCGGCGCGAGCGCGACCGCTGCGAGCGCGAGATCCACGGTTCCCGTATCGGCGACAACGCCGACAAGCCGTAGAGGCGGCACGCTACCCGGGCGGGATCTCGCGCTGCGCCTCGATCGTGTACACGGCGCTGATGCGCGGGTAGTCGGGCGGGACGAGGTAGCGCAGCGTCGTGTCGTAGTTGTAGGTGCGCGTGTTGAAGCCCCCCATCGCGCCGCCGCCGTACGTCCCGGTCGAGCCGGTGAACGTCATCGAGCTGTGGCTGGGGAGGTTGCACGCCGGCGAGAGGTTCCAGTCGGAGATCCAGCGGCCGTGCAAGGCGAGCGTCGCCGCGCGCCAGGAGAGGTTGTTCTGCGGCTCCCAGCACGCGATGATCACGTTGTTGTTCGCGATCAGCCCGAGCACGTTCGAGCCCGGGTTGACGTAGTCGATCGTGTCCGCGATCACGACGTCCGCGTTCGAGTAGATCGTCACGCGCCCGTTCACGTGGCCGGAGACGATCGCGTCCTGGCCGGTGTAGATGTCCTCCCCCGTCGGCGTCAGCGGGTACGTTCCGTAGGCGGTGCAGGTCGGCTGACGGTACTCGATCGGGTAGGTGGTGACGACGCCGTTCTTGACGCTCGTCGCCTTGGTGCAGCGCTGGACGACCACCTGCCCGTTGGACTGGAACTGGAACCACCATGCATCCGGGGGGCTCGTCGAGGGGTTGAGGTAGAGGTTGCCCGGCGTTTGCGCCTTCGCCGGGAAGGCGGCGAGCAGCGGACTCGCGGTCAGGTCGCTGAAGAGGATCGGGTTGCGGATCCTCGAGCGGATCGACGGCGAGGTGGTCGGCGTGTACGTGCGCGCCGGCGCCACCATCGTCACGCCGCCCTGGATCGGCCCCTCGGACATGAGGTCGGCGGTGGCGGTGCCGTCGTGGGTGAGCGTGTGCGTGCGGCCCGCGTTGTCCTTGCCCACGTAGACGAGGCCCCTCGTCGTCGCGCCCGAGCCGTAGGCGATGTCGGCGGCTGCGAGCATCTGGAAGTCGCTCACCGAGAGCGAGCGGGCGTACGTCTCGATCGCACGGTAGGCGCCGAGGTCGGTCGAGCCCACGGGGCGGCCGATCGTGACGAGACGCACCTCCTGCGAGGAGATCGGGTAGACCTTGATCAGGTACTCGTAGCCGTTGCCGAGCGGACGCCAGCGTTGCTCGAAGCTCGGCGCGGTGAGCGGCGTCTCGTACGTCCAGGTCGTGGTCGGCGGCAGCGTCCAGCGCACGTTCGCGTCCGGGTCGCTCACGTACGCGGTGCCGCCGACGGTCCGCGTCGCCTCCCCCTTCGCGAGCGAGTCGAGGTAGAAGGAGGGGTCCTCGGTGAGGTCGGCCAGGTACGCGTCGAGCCCAGCCTCGGCGGCCTGGTAGGCGCCGTCCCGGGTCGCATCGGCCCGGCTACGGGTCGACTCGTGCACGACGAGCGCGGTCAACGTCCCGGCCACGACCACGAGCAGCGTCGCGAGCGCGACGGCCATCACGAGGGCGATGCCGCGCTCCCCGCGCAGATCGATCCTGGCCCGCCGCGTCACGTCGACTGCGTCTCCCGGATCGTGGCCGTGTCCTGAAAGGTGGTCGTCGAGGGCTGCGAGCCGCCGCTCGAGGCGCTGATCGTGATGCGGATCGAGGCGATCGCGGCGACGTTCGTCACCGGGGTCGCGAGCTCGCTGCCGCTCGCGTCGAAGTAGGAGAACGAGCCGCTGACCGGCGCGCCGTCTGGCGGGCCGAGCACGGTGACCCACGCGGTCGGCGAGGGGAACACGCCGCCGGGGAAGCTCCAGGTCGTCGTCCCGGTCAGCACCTGGTAGGCGTTCGAGCTCGTGACCGACTGGCGCCGGAGCTGCGTCGGGGTGAACTGGTACGCGACCTCGCGCAGATGGAAGCTCGACGTCCCGTCGGCGGAGGTGGGCGTGCGGTCGGGCGTGTAGAAGGTGAGCGCGCTCGCGGTCGCGGTCACGATCGGCTGCGCGAGCCCGTCGCCCGGGTCGACCGGGTACGCCGCCCGCACCTCCGAGACGAAGGAGTCGATCGCTGCGCGCACCGCCGTCTGCTGCGCCGTCCGCTCCCGCGTCTGCGCGTTCCACCGGTCGAGAGTCGTAAGCGCGAGGACGAGGCCGCCGAGCAGCACGGTCAGCATCGGCATCGCGACGAGCAGTTCGACGAGCGTCAAGCCGCGCTCCTCGCGCAGGAACCGGGGTGTCGGCCGGGCGGTCACGAGATGGCGAGGGTCGGCTTGGGGTCGCTCCCGTTCGCGAGCACGTTCGTCGTCGCGGTCGCGCCGAGGGCGTCGGTGGCGGTGACCGCGTAGCGCGTGCTCGAGCTCGGGACGGAGAAGGTCGCGACGCCGCTCGCGTTCGTGAGCCCGAACAGGTAGACGCCCGGCGAGGTGTTCGCCACCTCGACGTGCGCGTTCGGGACGGCCACCCCGCCCTTCGTCACGGTCACGGTGAGCGGCGTCATGGAGCCGGCGCCGCTCGAAGGGAGCGCCAGCGTCACCGCCTGGGTGAGGTCGCTCGGGTAGGAGCGCGGCACCGTCACCTGCTGCGGGGCGCTCAGCTTGGAGCCCGACTGCGCCGAGACGGTGAACGTCATCGGCGGAATCGGGATCGTGCCGACGTTCGCGTACGCGTTGCCGAGCACGACCGAGGCGATCGTCGTGCTGGACGCGCCGGCCGGGACGCTCGCCACTTGCCCGCACACGGGCGAGCCGACGTAGACGGCGGCGCCGCCGGTGAACGGGCTCCCGGACGCGTCGACGAGGTTCACCGTGAGCGAGATCCCGTTGCGGTAGAGGCGGATCTGCTTCGGGCCGTCGACCTGGCCGGGTGTGAGCGTGACGTGCCCCGGCGCCCAGGTCGGCAGGTCCTGCGGGAAGGTGCTGTAGCCGGCGAGCGAGGCGGTGACGTCGTAGACCGAGCCGCCGGCCGCTGCGGTCAGCGCGGGGAAGAGCACGCTCCCGCTCGCGTCGGTCGTGTCGGAGCGGGGCGCGCTCGGGCCCGTGGCGATGCTGACGGAGACGCCCGCGAGCGGCGTGCTCGTCGAGTCCATGTCGACCACCTGCCGCTTGATCGCGACGTAGTCCTGGCCGTTGTCGGGCGCGGCGGCCGAGGCGGCGACGTAGGTGGTCTTCTGCGCGAGCAGGGCGCCGTCGCTCGAGCGCGTGACGGTGACGACGACCTTCTTGTAGTCGGCGTAGGTGACGA
>JADGHP010000129.1 GCA_019683855.1 Thermoleophilia bacterium | reverse complement strand
CGCTCCGAGCTGCCGCGCCTGACCGACCTCGCCGAGCGGGCCGCCGCCGTCCACGGCGACGCGCTTCCCGAGCTGCACGAGCTGCGCGGCGAGCTGTGGCGGCTGAGGGTCGACCTCGAGGAGCACATCGACGACGAGGAGCGCCGGCTCTTCCCCGCGCTCGTCGCCGGCGAGCCGATCGGCGCGGACGACCTGGCCGAGCTCGAGCGCGAGCACGAGGGCACCGGCGAGCAGCTTCGTCGACTGCGCGAGCTCGCCGGCGGGTACGAGGAAGAGCGAGCGCTGTGCGCGACGCACCGCGCCCTGCTCGAGGGCCTGCGCGCGCTGGAGCTCGACCTGCACCGGCACGTGCACGAGGAGAACAACATCCTCTTCCCCCGGGCGCTCGCGCGCGGGTGAGCGCGGGCGTCGTCTCCGGAGGCGCGCGCGTCGGACGGCCGGCGAGCGCCGCGATCGTCGGCGGCTACTTCGCGCTCGCGCTCGGCTGCTGGGTCGCGGCGGGCGTCGCGCTCGTGGCGGCCGCGCGCCCGCTCGCTCTCGGCGGCGTCGCCGAGCCGCGCGTCCTGCTCGCGGTGCACCTCGTGGCGCTCGGCTTCCTGCCGCCCGCGGTGGCCGGCGGCGCGCTGCACATCCTGCCGACGCTGCTCCGCACCGACGCGTGTCGCTGGCGGGCGGCGGCGGCGCTGCCGCTGCTCTGCGCCGGGCCGGCGCTGGCCGCGGGGATCGCGCGCCACCTCGAGCCGCTGCTCTGGCCCGCGGCGAGCGTCGAGGCGGCCGGCGTCGCGCTCGTCGCGTGGGAGGTGCTCGCGCTCGCGCTGCGCGCGCCGGGCGACCGGATGCTCCTGACGAGCCGCGTCGGCGTAGCGCTGTCGGCCCTGCACGCGGTCGCCGCGCTCGTCGTCGGCGGCGTCCTCGCGGCGCGCGAGTGGCGTCCGGTGGTCGGGATCCCGCACGAGCGGGTGATCGCGATCCACCTCCACCTCGCCATCGTCGGCTGGCTGACGCTGCTGCTTCTCACCGTCGGTCGCACGCTCGGCCCGATGCTCGCGCTCGCGCCCGCCGCGCCGCGTCGCCGTCTGCCGGTCGAGGAGCTCGTCCTCGTCGCCGGCCTCTGGCTCCTGCTCGCCGGCCTCGGCGCGGGGGTGCGATCCGCCGAGACGGCGGGCGGGCTCCTCGCGCTCGTGGCCCTCGTACGCTTCGCCGCGATCATCGCACGCGTCGCGCGCGAGCAGCGCGTCGCCGCTCCCGAGGCGCCGCTCGTGCACGTCGGAGCCGGCCTCGTCTTCCTCGCGCAGGCGGCGGTGCTGGGCCTGGGGATGACGCTCGGGTTGGCGGTCACGCCGCGACGGCTGACGGCGTACGTCGTCGCGCTGCTCATCGGCTGGGCGGCCGGGGCCACGGTCGGGCACGTCGGCAAGCTCCTGTCGCTCGCGGCGTGGACGTGGTGGCCGCCCGGGCCGCGCCCGAAGCAGGCCGAGCTCTACCCGCGCCGCCTGTGGACGGGGGAGGCGGTCGCGTTCGCGGTCGGCGTCGAGCTCGTCGTCGACGGCGCGCTCGCCGGATCGCCGGTGCCAGTGGCCGCGGGCGCCGCGCTCGTGCTCGTCTCGGCGGCCGTGGCGGCGGTCGCGGCGGCGCTGACGCTGCGTGCGGGGCGGCCGGCGCTGCGGCCGCGTCCCGCCTGACCTCCGGTGCGAAGGCGCGCGGCCGCCGCCGACAGGACGGTGGCGGCGAGGAAGAGCCCGATCGCGACCGCGTTCAGGAGCCCGCCGTCGCGCGCGAGCCGCACGGAGCCGGCGAGGTCGCCGGCAACCCTCGAGCTCAACCCGAGGTGGAGAAGAGCGAGGTGGCCGTAGAACGCGCGGCGGAACGGGATCGCCACGCCGAGCACGCCGGGGAAGATCACGGGCGCGTGGCCGAAGATCATCGAGAAGACGAAGCCGAGGAAGAGCGCGTGCAGCCCGGCGTCGCGCGCCGGACCCGCGGCGACGGCCCCGTCGCGGAGCCAGAGGACGCCGCCGACACCGAGCCACACGTAGCCGGGGAGGAGCGCGAGCGCGACGAAGCGGGGAAGCCCGGCCCGGCGCACCGTGCTGCGCGCGACGTCGAAGCGGAGAAGCCACAGCGCGTAGCCGACGAGCGCGGAGCCCGCGACTCGGATCCCGGCGTCCGCGTCCAGGGCGCCGAGCACGAGCCCGGCGACGAGCAGCGCGGTGAGACCCAGGAAGAGGAGACGCCCGGGCCCTGTCAGCCGTCCGAGCGCGGCGAGCTCGAGCCGCTCGCCCGCGATCGTGAGCACGAGGAAGCCCGCCCACCACGGGACGACCTGGACGAGCGGCTGCCCGCCCGTCCAGAGGACGTCTCCCGCCACCCAGAGCGCCGCCCCGAGCCCGAGCACGGCCGCCGGGGCCGTCGCGTGGGCGCGCAGGATCGCGAGGAAGAGGCCGACGAGGACGACGCCGGCCAGCACGAGCACGAGCTCGCCGACGCCCTGGCGTACGCCGGCGGCAAGCAGCGCGACGCCGGCGATCGTGCCGGCCGGGGCCAGGTAGCCCCACGGCCGGCGCAGCGCGACCGCCCGCTCGAGCGAGATCACCGTGCCGAGGAAGCCGAAGACCATGAGCGGCCCGTGCAGCTCGACGAGGTCGGCGCGGCCCCGAGGCAGGCTCCAGCCCAGGCGCTCGAGGCCGCCGTAGACTCCGGCCACGAGCGCGGCGATCCCCAGCGCAAGGAGCGGAACGCGGACGCGCGCGACCCTCATGGCTGATTTATACTATGTCTATGAGTTTTTCAGGCGCGGAGGATCCGGCCGTCGCGGCGGTCCGCGACGCGCTGTCGGCGGTCGAAGATCCGGAGCTCGGCCTCGACATCGTCTCGCTCGGGCTCGTGTACGCGATCGAGCGCCACGGAGGGCGCGTCCGCGTCGTCTACACGCTCACCTCGATGGGCTGCCCGCTCGGACCCGTGCTCGAGCATGACATCGCGGACGCGCTCTCGGGCGTGGAGGGTGTGGAGTCCGTCGACACCGAGCTCGTGTTCGACCCTCCGTGGTCGCCGGAGCGGATGAGCGACGAGGCGAAGTTCCTCCTCGGAGCGTACGGCTAGGCTCGCGGCATGGTCGACGGAACGGAGCTCGCCCTGCGACGCCACCGGGCCCTGGCCGAGCCGAGCCGGGCCCGCATCCTGGCTGAGCTCGCCGACGCCGGCCCGCTCGACGCGCGGGCCCTGGCGGAGCGTGTCGGGCTGCACGTCAACACCGTGCGCGTGCACCTCAACGCGCTCGTCGACGCCCAGCTCGCGTCCGTCGAGACGATGCCTCCCAAGGGTCGCGGTCGGCCGCGGCTCGTCTACCGCACGACGAGAGACGCCGACGAAGCCGGGGCTCGGCGCTACCGCCTGCTCGCCGAGATCCTGACGACGCTCGTCGCCCGCTTCGGCAAGGAGGCGACCGAGCAGCTCGTGGAGATCGGGCAGATCTGGGGCCACTACCTCGTCGACTCGCCGGCGCCGTACACGACCGTGACGGACGACGAGGCGGTCGAGCGGCTCGTGGCGCTGCTCGCCGAGATCGGCTTCCAGCCCGAGCTGGAGTCGACCCCCCGCAAGCGGCGGATACGCATGCGCCCGTGCCCGTTCCTCGAGCTCGCGCGCCGCCACAGGGACGTCGTCTGCCCGATCCACCTCGGCCTGATCCGCGGCGCGCTCGTCGAGCTCGGCGCGACGACGACCGCCACGAAGCTCGAGCCGTTCGTCGAGCCCGACCTCTGTCTCGTTCACCTCAGCCGCGGCGGCTCGCGCCGCTAGCCCCATGTTCCGCGCCCGCGGTCCTCGCGGCCGCCGCCTACGGCCGGCCGATGCGCACGCGCCAGACCTCGGGGCCCTGCTCGAGGTACTCCCAGGTGTACGCGCCGGCGTGCTCTGCCTCGAACTGGTACCAGAGCGGCTTCGGGTCGTGGTCGTTCACGAGCACGAACGCCGCGCCGGGCTCGAGGGCGTGGAAGGTGTCGAAGATCAGCTCGTGGCGCCTCGCGGGCGGCTTGGCGCGGACGTCGAGGGTGGTGTCGGTCGTGGACACGTCGTCTCCTTTCGTTTGGTCGGGACCGGGATGGACGGTCAGGTAGTGGAGGGTGGCGTTCACGCGGCGCGCCGCCGCCGGCGCGGACTCGCGCAGCAGCCACCACGCCTCGGCGGCGAGACGGCAGGCGGCGTCGGCCTCGCCGGCGTCGCCGAGCAGGCGGACGGCCCGGTCGAGGAGGCGGCCGAGGCGCTCGAGCGGCTCGGCCGCAGCCTCCGGAGTGGGCGCGACTCCCGACGTCACCGGCGCCCCTCGATCGCGGGGAGCTCGGTCCGCGCGCAGTACTCCTCGACGAGCCGGTCGACGACGTCGGCTCCCTGCAGGATCGCGGCGTTGATCGGCGTGAACTCCTCCCATCGCTGCGGCAGCGCGTCCGCCGGGAAGATCGCCTCCACCGGGCACTCCGGCTCGCACGCGCCGCAGTCGATGCACTCGCTCGGGTCGATGACGAGCATGCGCTCGACCTCGTGGATGCAGTCGACCGGGCACACGTCGACGCACGCCCGGTCCTTCACGTCGATGCACGGCTCCGCGATCACGTACGTCATCGCCCGCTCCTCTCGTCTCGGCACCGGATTATAGATGATTACAACCGTGTTTATCAGCATAAGCTGCTACGATCGGGTGCCTGTGGACGTCCGCATCAAGCGCGCCTACGAGCCGCCGTCGGACGACGACGGCTACCGGGTGCTCGTCGACCGGCTGTGGCCGCGCGGGGTGAGCCGCGAGGGTGCGCGGCTCGACGAGTGGGCGCGCGACCTCGCCCCGAGCACGGAGCTGCGGCGCTGGTTCGGCCACGAGGCCGGGCGCTTCGAGGAGTTCCGCCGCCGCTACACCGCCGAGCTCGCCGCTCACGAGGCGCGCCTCGAAGAGCTGCGTCGGCGGGCCCGCGGCGGGACGGTGACGCTCGTCTACGGCGCGCGCGACACCGAGCGCAACGGCGCCGTCGTGCTCGCCGAGGTCCTGCGCGCCGGCTGAGGC
>JADGHP010000128.1 GCA_019683855.1 Thermoleophilia bacterium | reverse complement strand
TGCTCGAGCTGCGCGACCCGCAGCTCGAGCTCCTCGAGCTCGTCGCGCGTGACGAGGTCGAGCTCGTCCACGAGCGCGCGCAGGGCGGCCCGCGCCTGCGCGGAGAGCCGGCTGCGGCTGCCGCGCACCCGCCCCGGCAGCTCGGCGAGCAGCTCCTCGACGGCGTCGAGGATCCGGCTGCCGCTACCGGGCGCGGCCATGCGGCCTCGTGCGCCGACGTTGCCGCCGCCGCTCCCGGCGCGCCTGCGCGGCGGACACCTCGGACGGCGTCGCGGTGACGACGTCCAGGAGCTCCGGCGTGGACTCCTGGGCGAGCGCGGCCTCCGACTCCGCGAGCGCCGCGGAGGCCGCGTCCGCGACGGCCGGGCGGCCGCGCCGTCGACCGCCGCCGTCGCCCTCGGCTGCGAGCTCGCCGCTCGCCGCGAGCTGCTTGCGCCTCGCGTACTCGGGCTCGCGTTCCTTCCAGAGCGTGAGCAGCGGAGCGGCGACGAAGATCGAGGAGTACGCGCCCGAGGTGACGCCGACGATGAGCGCGAACGCGAAGTCCTTCAGCGTCGCGCCGCCCAGCAGCTCGAGCGCGATGATCGGCAGGAGCGTGATCAGCGTCGTCGCCAGCGAGCGGCGGATCGTCTCCCAGAGCGAGACGTTCGCGATGGTGGCGAACGGTTGCCGTCGCATCAGCGGGACGTTCTCGCGGATGCGGTCGAAGATGATGATCGTGTCGTAGATCGAGTAGCCGAGCACGGTCAGCACCGCGGCCACCGTCGCGACCGACACCTCCTTGTAGGCGATCGAGTAGACGCCGACGGTGATCACGATGTCGTGGAGCATCGCGAGGATGACCGGGATCGCGAACTTCAGCTCGAAGCGCAGCGTGATGTAGACGACGATCAGCGCGAGCGAGACGAGGATCCCCCACATCGCATCCGTCGCGATCTGGTGGCCGAAGCTCGCCGAGACGTTCTTCACCCCGGTCGCGTACGCGCCCGCCTCGCGGCGCAGGTCGTCGGTCAGCTGCGACTGCTTCGGCCCCGTGAGCGACGTCGTGCGCACCTGCCACTGCGTGTAGCGGCCCGCCGAGACCGAGCCGCGACCCTGCACGACCGCGTCGGGGTAGCCGGCCTTCGCGACCACCGACGCCACCGTCCCCTGCGTCAGCGCGCTGTGCGTCTTGAACGAGAGCTGCGTGCCGCCCTTGAAGTCGATGCCGAGGTTGAGCCCGCGGACGCCGAGCGAGATCGCCCCGGCGAGGATCACGACGCCCGAGAGCGCGAACCACAGGTAGCGGCGGCGCATGAAGTCGATCTGGAGCCAGCGCGCCATCTGCTGGCCGTGCGCGCCCATGAAGCGCGGGTTGTCGAACCAGCGGAAGCCGCTGAGCAGGCCGAGCATCGCGCGCGTCGCCGCGACCGCGGTCAGCAGCGAGATCACGGTGCCGATCAGCAGCATCAGCGCGAACCCCTTCACCGAGGCGACCGCGATCAAAAACAGGACGAGCGCGGTGATCGCGGTGACGACGTTCGCGTCGAGGATGGTGTGGAAGCCCTTGCCGTAGCCGGCCGCGATCGCGGCCCGCACCGACTTCCCGGCGCGCACCTCCTCCTTGATGCGCTCGAAGATGACGACGTTCGCGTCCGCGGCGACGCCGATGGTGAGGATCAAGCCGGCGAAGCCCGGCAGCGTCAGGGTGACGTTGAAGAGCAGGATCGCCGCGTAGTAGAGGAGCGCGTAGATCGCGAGCCCGAAGACCGCGACGAGTCCGAGGAAGCGGTAGACGAGGAGCAGGAAGAGCGCGACGACGGCGAGGCCGACGAGCGCCGCGTGCCACGCCTGCGTCAGCGACTCCTTGCCGAGCGTCGCCGAGACGTCGGTGCGCTCGATCTGCTGGAAGCTCACCGGCAGCGCGCCCGTCTGGAGCACGAGGGCGAGGTCCTTCGCCTCCTGGAAGCTGCCGCCCTGTCCCATGTCGATCTCGGCGCCGCCGGCGATGCCGCCCTGCAGCGAGGAGTTCGTGAAGTCGATGTAGGGCGTCGAGCGCAGCTCGCCGTCGAGGACGATCGCGAAGTGCTGCACGAAGGGGTTGTTGTTCGGGTCGATGCTCGGGCTGCCCGCGAGCTGCCACCGCGTCCGGCCGCGCTCCCACTCCTCGCGCGTGATCCGCTCGAACACCTTCGAGCCGTGGCCGGTGAACTGGAGGAGCACGACCGGCTGGTTGGCCTGCCCGAAGTCGGCGCGCGTGCCCGAGAGGACGAGGTCG
Source organism: Thermoleophilia bacterium (assembly GCA_019683855.1). Classification (GTDB taxonomy): domain Bacteria; phylum Actinomycetota; class Thermoleophilia; order Gaiellales; family Gaiellaceae; genus Palsa-739. The sequence goes on along the minus strand of JADGHP010000128.1, from coordinate 2,829 downwards.
CCGCCGGTCATCTCCGGGATCGGGTCAGCCGCCCGGTCGGGGAAGTACTTGAGCAGGTAGTAGTAGGTGCCGGTCGGGGAGACGCCCGCCGTGCCCGCGCCGAGGCAGCCGGTCGTGGCCAGGCAGCGCACCACGGTGCGGTGCGCGGGGACGGCCATGATCGTCGTGTCCTGCGGCTGCTTGCCGCGGTACGGCTCGAGCAGGGCGGCCTTCGTCGTCGCCGGGCCCGCGAGCAGCGAGTGCACGACCTTCGTCTTCTCGACCGGCTTGCCCTTGCTCTTGCCGCTCGTGGGCGCGGTCGTCGTCGTGACCGTCTTGTTGCGGAAGAGGTAGTACGCCTCGGGCGAGCCGCGCGCCGCCTCGCGCTGCACCTGGGCGAGAAGCCCGTAGAGCGTCGGCTGGGCGACCGGGTTCCCGTTCGCGTCGATCGAGGGCGGGACGAGGTCGCGCTCGAAGTCGAAGAGCTGGAGCTGCGCCGTCTTGCCGATCAGCCGCGCCGCCGCCGCCTGGTTGTGGACGCCGGCGAGCTGGATGACGATCTGGTCCCGCCCCTGCTTGCGGATCTCGGGCTCGGACACGCCGAGCTTGTTGATCCGGTCCTGCATGATCGAGACGGAGCGGTCGAGGTCTTCCTGGGTGAGCGTGTGCCCCTTCGGCGGCACCGCCTTGAGCACGACCTCGAGGCCGCCGCGCAGGTCGAGCCCGAGCACCGGTTTGCGGTAGACGGGAGAGCCGGGAACCGCGAGGAGGATCGCGCCGATGAGCGCGGCCGCGATCGCGCCCATCAGGATCAGGTAGTTGCGGCGGTCCCTCACGTGCCGGACGACAGGTTAGCCGCGCTCTTCCTCGCCGGGAGCCCGCGAGACCTCCTCCGGCGCGCGGTCCGCAGCCTCGAACGGCGCCTCCTCTGCCTCCGAGGGCTCCTCCTCGGCGTCGTCCTCGCGCGAGACGATCGCCCCGATCGCGCGGCGCGCGACGCGAACCTCGATCTCGGGCGCGATCTCGACCACGATCTCGTCTCCGCGCACGGCGACGACCTCGCCGTAGATGCCGCCGGCGGTGAGGACCTCGTCGCCGACGCGCAGGCTCTCGAGCATCCGCTCGAGCTCGACCTGGCGCCGCTTCTGCGGGCGCACCATGACGAGCCAGAGGAAGGCGAAGGCGACGATGATGAGGAGGAAGCCGAGGCCGCTCATGTGGTCTTCAGTGTCGGGGAGCCGAGACGGGCGAGCGCCTCCTCCCTGAAGGAGGCGAGCTGTCCGCGCTCGATCGCATTGCGCGCCGCCGCGACGAGGTCGGAGGTGAAACGGAGATTATGCAGGCTGAGCAGCCGCAGACCGAGGATCTCGCGCTGGTTGACGAGATGGCGAAGGTAGGCGCGCGTGAAGCGCGTGCAGGCGGGACAGGCGCAGCCCTCGTCGAGCGGGCGCGCGTCCCGAGCGAAGCGGGCGTTGCGGAGGTTCAGCCGTCCCTCCCACGTGAGCGCGCTGCCGGTGCGGGCCGTGCGCGTCGGCAGCACGCAGTCGAACACGTCGATCCCTCGGGCGATCACCTCGACGATGCCTTCCGGGTCGCCGATGCCCATGAAGTAGCGAGGTCGATCCGCCGGGAGCAGGGGTGCGGCCGCCTCGACGGCGTCGAACATCGGCCCGCGCTCCTCGCCGACCGAGAGCCCGCCGATCGCGTAGCCGTCGAAGTCGAGCTCGACGAGCTCCTCGATCGACTGCCGCCGCAGCTCCGCGTCGAGCCCGCCCTGGCTGATCGCGAAGCGGAGCTGACCGGGAGCGCGCGGCAGGTCGCGCTGGCGCCGCGCCCACAGCGTCGTTCGGCGCACCGCCTGCTCCAGCTCGCGTCGCGGCACGCCGGCCGGCGGGCAGATGTCGAGGCACATCGCGACGTCCGAGCCGAGGCGCTCCTGGATCCGTGCGGCCAGCTCCGGCGTGAACCGCGCCGGGCGGCCGTCGTAGATCGAGCGGAAGGTGACGCCGTCGTCGTCCGCCTCGAGCAGGGTGTCCCGGAGCGAGAAGACCTGGAAGCCGCCCGAGTCGGTGAGGATCGGGCCGTCCCAGCCCATGAAGGCGTGCAGCCCGCCGAGCTCGGCGACGAGCTCCTCCCCGGGCCGGAAGTGCAGGTGGTAGGCGTTGCCGAGGACGATCTGCGTCCCGAGCGCGCGCAGCTCCTGCGGGTCGAGCGCCTTGACCGTCGCCTTCGTCCCGACCGGCATGAACGCCGGCGTGCGCACCTCGCCGTGCGCGGTGCGCAGGATCCCGGCGCGGGCGGCACCGTCGACGGCGGTGACGGTGAAGACCTCCGACATGCCGGACGAGCCTAGAGCACGAGCATCGCGTCGCCGAACGAGTAGAAGCGGTAGCGCTCCTCGACGGCGAGCCGGTAGAGCCGGCGCGTCTCCTCCACGCCCGCGAACGCCATCACGAGCGCGAGCAGCGTCGAGCGCGGCAGGTGGAAGTTCGTGAGCAGCGCGTCGACGCGACGGAACTCGAAGCCGGGCGTGACGAAGAGCTCGGTGCGACCGGAGAGCGGCGCGCCGCGCGCGAGCGTCTCGAGCACGCGGACGGTGGTCGTCCCGACGGCGAGCACCCGCGGGGCGGCGCGGATCCGCTCCCAGGCCGCGGGCTCGACCGCGTAGCGCTCGCCGTGGATGCGGTGCTCCTCGAGCCGCTCCTCGGTCACCGGGCGGAAGGTGTCGAGCCCGACGTGGAGCGTGACCCGCACCGGGTCGAGGCGGGCGAGCAGCTCGGGCGTGAAGTGGAGCCCGGCGGTGGGCGCGGCCGCGGAGCCGGGCTCGCGGGCGTAGACGGTCTGGTAGCG
>JADGHP010000127.1 GCA_019683855.1 Thermoleophilia bacterium | reverse complement strand
AGGGAGTCGGATGCGCGTCCTGATCCTGTTCTGCGAAGAGGGCGAGGGGCACGCGGCGGCGGCGCGGGTGCTCGCGCGGGAGCTGGCCGACGCCGGCGCCGAGGTCGTCGTCGAGGACGCGATGCGCCGCGGGCTCGGCCGGCTGATCCCGTTGCTGAGCCGCGACGCCTACCACGTGCAGGTGCGCCGCCTGCGCTGGACGTACGGGCTCGAGTACTTCCTCTTCACGCGCGTGCCGCCGCTGCGCTGGGCCGGCCGGCGCGGCCTCGCCCTCTTCGGCGCACGGCCCCTCCTGCGCGTGATCCGCGACGCCCGGCCCGACGTCGTCGTCTCCACGCACCCGGCGGTCACCAACGTGCTCGGCCACCTCCGCCGCCGCGGACGACTCACCGCGCCCGCGGTGGCGACGATCACCGACCTCGGCGTCCACCCGCTCTGGGCGCACCCGGGGGTCGACCTCCATCTCGTCATGCACGAGGAGGCCATCCCGGCGGTCGAGGAGGTCGCGGGCAGCGGCAGCGCGGCCGTCGTGGCGCCCGTCGTCGCGCGCGACTTCGCCGACGCCGGGCGGGCACGGGTCGACGCGCGCCGAGGGCTCGGGCTCCCGCCGGGGCGGCCCCTCGTCCTCGTCTCCGGCGGCGGCTGGGGGGTCGGCGACCTCGAGACGTCCGTCGAGGCGGCGCTCGGCGTCCCCGGGCTCACCGTCGTCTGCCTCACCGGACGCAACGAGATCGTCCGCCGGCGCATCGAGGAGCGCTTCGGGGACGAGGAGCGGCTGCGCGTCGTGCCGTTCACCGACCGGATGCCCGAGTACCTCGCCGCGGCCGACGTCCTCGTCGAGTCGAGCCTCGGCGTCACCTGTCTCGAGGCGCTGCGGGCCGGCTGCGCGGTCGTCGCGTTCGGCGCGCCGCCCGGCCACTCGCGCGACAACGCCCGCGCGCTGGCACGACTCGGACTCGCCCAGGCGCCGTCGTCGACGCGTGAGCTGCAGGAGCTGCTCGCGCGGGCAACCGGGCTTCCGGCGCCGCCGCTGCCCGAAGCCCCAGACGCCGCCCGGACGATCCTGGCGGCCGCGCCGCGCGCGCCCGAGCGGCGGCCGCGGCACCGCGCGCTCGCCGCCACCGCCGCGGCGAGCCTCGGCGCGCTCGTCCTCGCCGGCTGGACGTTCGCCAGCCCGACGCCCTACCCGGTGGTCGCCCGCGTCCTCGACCTCGAGCCGCTCACGCGCGTCGACACGACCGCCCGTGAGGTCGCCGTCGTGGTCGTCGCGCCGCCGGCGCGCATCCCCGCGCTCTCCCGCAGGTTCGAGCGGCACCGGATGCGGGTCTCCTTCGCCGTCGCCGCACCGCTTCAGCCAGCCGAGCGGCATGCGCTCGCGCGGCTCCACGACGGGCTGCTCCCCCTGCTCGCGCCCGCCGGCGTGAGCGGCGTCCTGCGCGCGCACGCACAGCTCGCCCGGCTGCGAAGCGCGCTCCATCTCGGCGGACGCTTCTACTACGTGCGGCCGGCCGGATTCACGCTCAGCGACTACGTGGCCGCGCGCACCGCCGGAGGCCTGCCGATCGCCGGCAGCCGGCGGCTCGCCGCGGGCAGCGTGCTCGTCGTCGACGCACGACGCGGCTACGGCAGCCGCGCCGTCGCCGCGCTCGCCTCCTCGCTCGCCGCCCGCGGCATGCGCGCGGTGCCGCTCGCGGAGCTGCTCGCCTCCGCCGCCAGCACCCTCCCGACCGGCGCGGCGCGGGCGAGCGCGAGCGCCCCGATCGCGGTCGCCACGAGCCCCGCGGCGAGCCCGGCGGCCCGCAGCGGCGACGCCGGCCACCACTCGCGGGCGACGAGCGGCGCGAGCGCGACCGGGACGAGCGTCGTCAGCGCGAGCACGATCGGCGCCACGTGAGCGACGGGACGACGCTGGAGCGCCGACATCTCGGCGAGCGTGCCCAACCCCGAGGCGGCGCCCATCACCGCCGCCCAGGCGAGGAGCCCGAGCCATACGCGTCCCGTGTAGTCGTCCGACGCGAACTTCGTTGCCAGGCCGTCGAGCGCGTACGCGACCCCCGCGCCCACCGGGACGAGCAGGCTCGCGCTGCGCGCGGCGCCGCGCAGGCCGAGCGGAGCGAGCGCGACCGCCGCGAGCGCGCCCAACGCGATCCAGGCCCGCGGCCCCTGCGCGTGGGCCCCCTCGCGCGCCGGCGCGGTGAGCGCGAGCAACGGCACGCCGGCCGCGATCGCGAGCACCGCCGCCCGCTCCCGGCGACCGACGGGCTCGCCGAGCCGGCGCGCCGCGATCGCGAGCAGGAAGACGAGGCTCGTCCCGAGCAGGGGCTGGACGAGCGTGAGCGGCGCCCGGGTGAGCGCGTACGCCTGCAAGATCCAGCCGGCGAGCCCGAGCGCCGTCCCGGCGAGCCAGCGCGGCCGACGCACGAGCCGGGCGAGGAGCGAGAGCCGCAGCGCCCGCTCCGCCGGCTCCTCGCGCACCCCGAGCGCCTGCAGCGCGATCCCGACGGCGTAGAGCGCCGCCGCGCCGAGCGCTGCGAGGACGCCGATCAGGAGGTCGGGCATCGCCGCTCGTGACGATAGACGGCTGCCGCTCGCGATTGCGGGGCTCGCCGCCGCCGGCTACTGGCTCCCCTCTACGGCGCTCGTGCTCGCCCCGGCGCGACGAGCGCTCGGCGTCCGGGCGCACGTCGACGCTCCGGACGCGGTCGCGCTCACCTTCGACGACGGGCCGCACCCGCAGGGGACGCCGCGCGTGCTCGAGCTGCTGGAGCGCGCCGGGGCTCGAGCGACCTTCTTCCTCGCCGGCGAGCAGGTGGAGCGCCACCCGCGGCTCGCGGCCGAGATCGTCGCCGCCGGCCACGAGGCGGCCCTGCACTGCCACCGCCACCGGAACCTGATGCGCGTCACGCCGCGCGGTACCCGCCACGACCTCGACCGCGCCGCGGCCGCGATCGCCGAGGCGACCGGCGTGCAGCCGGCCCGCTACCGGCCGCCGTACGGGATCCTGACCGCGCCCGCGCTGCGCCACGCGCGGCGGCGCGGATGGGAGGTCGTGCTCTGGCGGCGCGACGGGCGCGACTGGCGGGCCGAGGCGACGCCGGAGTCGATCGCCGGCCGGCTGCTCGGACGAGCGCGCGCAGGCGACGTCCTGCTCCTCCACGACGCGGACTGGTACTCGGCCCCGGGGAGCTGGCGGCGCACCGCGGACGCGCTCGCGCTCGTCCTCGAGCGGCTGCGGGAGCGGGGCCTGCGCGTCGCGCCGCTCTCCGGCCCCTAGCGGGAGGGCAGGACGCGCCCGCGCACCTCCCCCAGCTCCACCGCGCCGGCGCGCCCGCGCAACACGACCTCGTCCCCGTCCTCGAGGAAGCTCCGTTCGGAACCGTCGGCGAGCAGGAGCGGCTCCGCGCCGTTCCAGGTCAGCTCGAGCAGCGAGCCCTCCGAGCCGCGCTCGGCGCCGGAGATCGTGCCCGACGCCATCAGGTCGCCGGTGCGCAGCGAGGCGCCGTTCGAGGTGGCGTGGGCGAGCTGCTGCGGCATCGTCCAGTAGAGCGTGCGCGCGTTCCCGCGCGAGACGACGGTGCCGTTGAGCTCGACCTCGAGCGCGACGTCGAGCGCCCAGTCGCGCCCGCCGGCGAGGTGCGGCAGCGGCGGCGGCTCTTGTGGCCGCGCCTCCACCCGCGCCTCCTCGAGCAGCGCGAGCGGCGTCACCCAGGCGGAGATCGAGGTCTGGAACGACTTGCCGAGGAACGGGCCGAGCGGCGCGGACTCCCACGCCTGGAGGTCGCGCGCGCTCCAGTCGTTCACGAGCACGACGCCGAAGACGTGGTCAGCGAACGCCTCGGGGGGCACCGGCTCGCCGAGGCGGCTCGGCACGCCGACGACGAAGCCGAGCTCGAGCTCGAAGTCGAGACGGCGGCTCGGGGCGTACTCCGGGGCGTCCGCGCCCGGTGGGCGCCGCTGCCCGCGCGGGCGGACGACATCGGTGCCGCTGACGACGACGGTGCCGGCCCGGCCGTGGTAGCCGACGGGCAGCCAGCGCCAGTTGGGCAGCAGCGGCTCCTGGTCCGGCCGGAAGATGCGGCCGGCGTTCGTCGCGTGCTCGAGCGACGAGAAGAAGTCGACGTAGTCCGCGACCTGGAAGGGCAGGTGCAGCGTCGCCTCCGGAAGCGGCACCCGAGGCCCCTGCCCGCGCTCGAGGAGCTCGAGCGCGCGTCCGAGGGCGTCCTCCCACGCGCCGCGCCCGCGCGCGAGCAGCGGGTTCAGGGAGGGCTCGGCGAAGTCGCGGCCGAGCCCCGCCGCGGCGAGGTCGAGGATCTCGTCCCCTGCGAGGAAGCCGACGCGCGGCGGCTCGCCCATGGTCGAGAAGACGCCGAAGCCGGTCAGGCGCTCGTCGGCCATGGCGCACAGTCTTCCAGAGCTACACTCCTCGAGGGCCAGGCTCCGTGCAGTGGGAGCCTTGCGAACCGCGTCAGGTCCGGGAGGAAGCAGCGCTAAGCATCGTCTCCCAGGTGCGCGGGCGGCCTGGCCCTCTTCGGCGGAAGCGCCGGCCGCTCGTTCGCCTCGCGGGCGATATCCGGCCGGTTACGGCTGCGCCGCGGTTCTGCTTGAATCGGTCCGTGCCCGCCCTCTACCGCAAGTACCGCCCGCAGAGCTTCGACGAGGTCGTGGGCCAGGAGGCGGTGGTGCGGACGCTGAGGAACGCGATCGCCGCGGGCTCGGTGCGCCAGGCGTACCTCTTCGCCGGGCCGCGCGGCACGGGCAAGACGTCGATGGCGCGCATCCTCGCCAAGGGGCTCAACTGCGCCCAGGGGCCCACAGCCGAGCCGGACGGCACCTGCCACGCCTGCCGCGCGATCGCCGCCGGCACCTCCCTCGACGTGATCGAGATGGACGCCGCCTCGCAGCGCGGCATCGACGACATCCGCGAGATCCGCGACCGCGTCGTCCTCCAGCCGGTCGAGGGCCGCTACAAGGTCTACATCCTCGACGAGGCGCACCAGCTCACCGACGCGGCCTGGAACGCGCTGCTGAAGCTGATCGAGGAGCCGCCCCCCCACCTCGTCTTCGTCTTCTGCACGACCGACCTCTCGAAGGTGCTGCCGACGGTGCGCTCGCGCTGCCAGACCTTCGTCTTCCAGCGCCCGCG
>JADGHP010000126.1 GCA_019683855.1 Thermoleophilia bacterium | reverse complement strand
CTGCGCGAGATCTACAAGCTCGGGGAGGGCGGCGCCCGCGTCTCGGTGACTGCGCTCGCGCGCGCCCAGCACGTCTCGCCGGCGTCGGCGAGCGCGATGGTGAAGAAGCTCGACGCGCTCGGGCTCGCCCGGCACGCCCCGTACCGCGGCGTCGCCCTCACGCCCGCGGGCGAGCGCGTCGCGCTCGAGGTGATCCGCCACCACCGGCTGCTCGAGCTGTACCTCGCCGAGACGCTCGGCGTCGACGTCGAGGACGTGCACGACGAGGCCGACCGGCTCGAGCACGCGCTCTCGGAGGAGCTCGAGGCGCGGATCGACAAGGCGCTCGGCTACCCGACGCACGATCCGCACGGCGACCCGATCCCGGACGCGAACCTGCGCTGGCCCGCGGGCTGAGCCGCCGGCGGCGCGGGCTCGCTCCGGAGCCTGCCCGGCGCGACGGATAGAATCGCCTCGATGCCGAGGCTCCGCGCGTTCCTGCGCAACCCGTTCTCGTTCCTCTTCGCCGGAACGGCGCGGGAAGAGCGAGTGGCGGAGTACCTGATCCGGGAGCACCGGCGCGGCCGTCGCCTCGACGACGTGCTCAAGGACCACTACGTCCAGAACCGGCTCTCGCCCGCGCAGCAGGCCCGCCTGCTCGAGCGTCAGGACGTGATCGACGCCGTCTCGACCGACGACCTCGAGGCGGCGCGGCGCTCCATCGCCAGCGTCTCCGGCGAGACCGCCTAGAGCGAGCGGCCGGCGCCCCGCGCGCGCGCCCGCTCGACGACCGCGGCGGCCGCGGCCACGTCCCAGGCGGCGAGGCCGTTCGACTTGAAGAGCACGATGTCGTCGTCGGACTGGCGGCCCGGGAGCTCGCCCGCGACGACCTCCTGCAGCTCGTGCACCTCCAGCCAGTCGAGGACGCCGGTCTCGACCGGCTCGATCAGGTCGGCCGACTCGAGCCGCGCGTCCTCGAGCGAGTCGCAGCATACGAAGGCGGCCCGCTCGACGACGACGTTGTCGAGCTCGCGACGGCGGCCGTCGTTCGCGCCCACCGCGCAGACGAGCGCCCCGGGTCGCAGCCACTCGCCCCGGAGCACCGGATCGGGGGAGGTGGTGACGGTGACGACGACGTCGCACTCGGCGGGGTCGCGGTGGCTCTCGCCCGGCTCGGCGCCCATGCGCTCGCAGAACGCGCGCAGCCGCTCGGGCGTGCGGCAGTAGGCGACGACGCGCTCGAGCGAGGGCAGCGCCGCGCGGATGCAGGCGAGCTGGGACTCCGCCTGCCAGCCGCAGCCGATGAGGCCGAGGCTCGTCGCGCCCCGCCGGGCGAGGTGACGAGCCGCGACGCCGCTCGCCGCCCCGGTGCGGAGCTGCCCGAGCTTGTCGGCCTCGACGACCGCGACGAGCTCGGGCGCGTCGGCGCGGAAGAGGAGCACCGCGAAGCGGGCGCCGCCCCGGAAGCCGGCGTAGACCTTCGCGCCGGCGTAGCCCAGCTCGAGGTCGGCGGCGGCCATCACCGCGAGGACGCCGCCGTCGAGCCGCAGCCGGTAGCGCGGCCGGTTCTCGACGGCGCCCGCCGCCATCCGCCGGAACGAGGCCTCGATCGCCTCGACCGCCTCCGCCGGCCCAAGCAGCGCCTCGACATCGGCCTCGGAGAGGTAGAGCGCCATGCGCGTGATTCTCGCAGCGGCTCGGTGCGTGGCGCTCTCGACTCGAGGCTCGTGCTGGAGAGGTTGGCGTCGACTGGCGAAACCGACCCGCAGCCGCTCCTGCTTCGCATCTGATGCGCATGCTGCTAGCATCAGAAGCGTGAGGACGACGATCGACATCGACGCCGCGCTGCTGCGTCGGCTCAAGGAGCGCAAGCGCCGCGAGGGCAAGACGCTCGGGCAGCTCGTCTCCGAGCTGCTCGCGAGCGCGTTGCAGGAATCGGAGCGGCCTGGCGCGCGTGAGCGCCGACTCGACTGGGTTTCGCGGCCGATGGGCGCCCGGGTCGATCTGGAGGACAAGGAAGCCGTCCGGCGGGCGCTCGAGGATCGTTGAGCTTCACCTTCGACGCGAACGTCCTCCTCTACGCCTCCGACGAGACGAGCGCCCATCACGCTCGCGCACGCGCCTTCCTCGACCGGGTCGCAAGCGGCGACGAGCTCGTCTATCTCTTCTGGCCAACCCTGATGGCGTACCTGCGCATCGCCACGCACCCGGCGATCTTCGAGCGCCCGCTCCCGCCCGCCGACGCCGTCGGCAACGTCGAGCGTCTGCTCTCCCTCCCGCACGTGCAGACCGTCGGCGAGCACGACCGCTTCTGGGCCGCCTACCGGCGAGTCGCCGCCGAGGCCGATGTCCGCGGCAACCTCGTCCCCGACGCGCACCTCGTCGCGCTCATGCTCGAGAACGGCGTCCGCACGATCTGGACGCACGACCGCGACTACCGCCGCTTTCCCGACATCGAGGCCCGCGACCCGTTCGATTGAGCGCGCCGCGCGCGACGCGCCCGACAGAGCGCGGGGGAACCCGTGGTTGCCCCGCGAGCCCCCTCCTTCGGCTCAGGCAGCGACGAATGCGCCCGGCATGATTCGAACATGCGACCTCTGCCTCCGCAGGGCAGCGCTCTATCCCCTGAGCTACGGGCGCTTGGGACGACGTAGTGTAGCCGCCCGCTCGAGAAGCTCAGATGATTGGAGGGGGCCGAGCTGACCGAGTCGCCAGCCCGCGAGCGCATCGCTATCCGGTCTCGGCGATGCCTGGCCGCCGTTCCGCTACCGGAACTCCGTTACCGAACGGTCACGGCTCCGTCGAGACACCGTCACGACTTCCCTACATGGGGTCAGACCCGGGTCTGACCCCCACTCGTCCCGAGCGGCTCAGGCCGCTGCCGGAGCGGGCTGGAGCGGCGCGTCGTCGGGCACCTCGACGCGAACGTACCCGAGCGCGACGACCGAGCCGTCGGGCCGCCGCGCGACGCTCGTCACGCGACCGACCGCCTTGCCGTCGAGGACGAGCTCGGCGTCGTCCGGCGGCGCCTCGTCCAGCTCGAGCACGCGCAGCGTCCGGTTCGGGTGGCCGCGGAAGTGGAGCCGCGCCACCGGCTCCTGCCCCGGGTAGCAGCCCTTCGAGAAGCTGACGTGCGTCCGGTCGAGCCCCGCCTCGGCGGGGAGGATACGGTCGTCGATCTCGCGCCCCCAGCGCGGCACGCCCGCCTCGATCCGCCGCAGCTCGAGCTCCTCCGGGGAGAGCGTCGGCTCGAGGCCGGCGTCGAGCAGCTCGACCGACCCGGGGATCTCGCCCGGGAGCCCGCCCTCCTCCTCGGCGCCGAAGACGAGCGCGGAGGCGTGCTCCTCCGGCTCGATCTCGCAGCGCGCCCGCAGCCGCATGCGCAAGAGCAGGCCGCGCACGGTCTCGCCGAGCTCGGGCTCGGTGAGGAGCAGGAAGTCCTCCTCGCCGCGCCGCCAGACGAGAAGCGGCGCGACGACGCGGCCCTTCGCCGTCAGGAGCAGCGCCGGGCACGACTCGCCGACCGCAAGCGCCTCGACGTCGTTCGACAGCATCCGCTGCAGGAAGCCGCGTGCGTCCGGCCCGGCGACGCGAACGAACGCGCGTGGTCGTGTAGCCACCTCCACGCTCGTTAGTGTAGGAGCGCGTGCCTCTCTTCCGTTCCAAGGCCGAGGAACAGGTCCGCCAGGCGGGCTACGACCCGGCGCGGCTACCGCCGGGGCAGTACCTGACGGACAAATGGCCCGTCCTGCACGCAGGCGAGGTGCCGGAGACGGACCTCGCGACCTGGGACTTCCGCGTCTTCGGCGAGGTCGAGGAGCCGCTGACGCTCACCTACGACGAGCTGCTCGCCCTACCCGCCACCGAGGTGACGACCGACATCCACTGCGTCACCCGCTGGAGCCGCTTCGACACCCGCTTCAAGGGCGTGCACTGGCGCGAGCTCGCGCGGCTCTGCCGCCCCAAGCCGTCGGCCCGTTTCGTGATCGCGCACGCCGAGGCCGGCTTCACCGCGAACGTCCCGCTCGCCGCGCTCGAGGACGAGAACGCGCTCGTCTGCTACGGCGCCGATGGGGAGCCGCTCGCGCCCGAGCACGGCTGGCCGCTGCGGCTCGTCGTCCCGTCGCGCTACTTCTGGAAGAGCGCCAAGTGGCTGCGCGGCCTCGAGCTCTCGGCGACCGACAAGCCGGGCTTCTGGGAGCGCTACGGCTACCACAACGACGCGGATCCTTGGCGAGAGGAGAGGTACGCGTTCTGATGGGCGCGATCCTCGTGCACGAGTTCACGACGGTCGACGGCGTGATCGACGCGCCGACGTGGACGTTCGGCTTCGACTTCGACCCGAAGATGGGCCAGGCGATCGCCGGGCTCACCGAGCGGGCCGGCGGGATCCTGCTCGGGCGGACCACGTACGAGATGTTCGAGCCGGCGTGGTCGCAGCGGACGGCCGACGACGATCCCGGCGCCCCCTTCTTCAACGAGACGCCGAAGTTCGTCGTCTCCTCGACCCTGACCGACCCGACGTGGAGCAACTCCAGCGTCGTCGGGCCGTACTCGGCGGAGTCGATCCGGCAGCTCCGCGAGGAGGTCTCGGCCGACCTCTACGTCAGCGGCAGCGGCACGCTCGTGCGCGCGCTGCTCGCCGACGAGCTCGTCGACGAGCTGCACCTGTTCGTCTTCCCGCTCACCCGCGGCTCGGGGCCACGGCTCTTCCCCGACGGCGCGCCGCCGCTGACGCTGTCGCTCGTGGCCTGCGAGCGATACGACAACGGAGTCGTCCATCTCGGGTATGCGCCCTCCTCTCGAGTGGGGTAAAGCCTGGGTGAGGAGCTGCCGATAGACGGGGCGAACCACCTCCCCCAAACGAGAAACGGCGCCCGCAGGCGCCGTTTCTCGTCTTCGGAAGCCGACAGGCTCGCTACATCATGTCGCCCATGTTGGGCATGCCGGCCCCCGCCTTCTCCTTCTCGGGAGCCTCCGCGACGACGGCCTCGGTGGTGAGGATGTTCTTCGCGATCGACGCCGCGTTCTGGAGCGCCGACCGGGTCACCATCGTCGGGTCGCCGATGCCCGACTTGAGCAGGTCCTCGACCTCGCCGGTCTCGACGTTGAGGCCGAAGCCCTTCTGGGCCGAGCGGACCTGCTGGACGACGACCGAGCCCTCGAGCCCCGCGTTCGTCGCGAGCTGCCGGAG
>JADGHP010000125.1 GCA_019683855.1 Thermoleophilia bacterium | reverse complement strand
GCCTGCGCGACGCCCGCGTCGCACGCCACCGACAGGAAGACGAACGCGTCCTCCATCGTGAAGCCGTGCTCGTCCACGAGCAGCCTCGCCGCCTCCTCGGCGACGAGCGCGAGCGCATCGGCGAGCTCGTAGGCGGTGGCGTGCGGCACCCAACGGTCCGGGAGCTCGGTCACCGGCCACCGCGCCTGCTTCCCCTTGAGCACGTCGAAGCGGATGTCGACCTCGCCCGCGATCTCGACTCCGGTGAAGCAGATCTCGCCGTCGCCCATCGACGCATGCATGTCTCCGACCGCGAACATCCCGCCCGGCTGGCGCACGGGGAAGAAGATCCGCGCCCCCTTGCCGTGCCAGTGGTCGTCGAGGTTGCCGCCGTGACGGCCGGCGAGCCCGTTCGAGAGCGTCTCCCCGTCGGTCGCGACGCCGACGACGCCGACCATCGGCTTCGCCGGGAAGGAGACCCGGTCGTTCATCCGCACCATCCCGTCGCGCACCTCGAACATGCGCGTCAGCGGCGAGCGGACCTGCTCGATGAGCTGCCCGAAGCCGGGGATGAGCGTGGCGACGCCCCACTCGATCGGGCGCACGTCGAGGATCTCGGCGACGAGCGAGTCGCCCGGCTCCGCGCCCTTGACGGCGACCGGGCCGGTGGCGCTGTTGATCCGGCCCAGGTCGATCTCGGTGACGAGGTCGTTCTCGCTTTGGATCTGCCCGGTGAAGCAGTCGTTCGTCTCGAAGGTGACGACGTCGCCGGGCTCGACCTCCAGCACGGGCTGGAGGTCGGGCCCGAACGACCAGATCACCTGGTCACGCGAGAGACGGTGCCGGCGCATCCGGCGGCGCTCCCTCCGTCTCGTCCTCGACGTACACGCGCTCCATGTCGCGCAGCCGCTCCGGTCGCGCGGTCGCGATCCACGCGGTCAGCAGGATCCCGAGCACCGTCCACGCGACCGCGACCCAGTTCGCGTAGCGCACCGGGTAGTCCGGCGGCGACTTGTAGAACTGGTAGTAGAGCGGGAAGAAGAACAGCACGATCCCCCCGACCGGCAGCACGACGTGCAGCAGCGGGTTGAGCTCGCTGCGCCGGGCGTGCGTGTACAGCGAGACGCAGCCGGCCGACACGAGCATGTAGACGAGGATCACGACCGGCACCGCCATCGTCGCGATCATCGAGAACCCGGTCAGCGGCCCCCACTTCCAGCCGAAGGCGAGCGAGAGCACGAGCGCGAACGCCGACATCCAGACGATCGCCACGTGCGGCGTCTTGAACCGCTCGTGCGTGCGCCCGAGCGGCCGCGGCGCGAGGCCGTTGCGGGCGAGCGCGTAGAAGACGCGAGTGGCCGCGTTCACCGCCGCGTTCGAGTTGGCGGCGATCGAGTTGCAGATGGCGAGGAAGATCAGCACCCAGCCGCTGCCCCAGAACACCTTGCCCAGGCTACGCCAAGGGTCGGGGTTTTCCGTCGCCTGCTTGACGAAGCTGTCGAAGCCGGCGCCGAAGACCCAGGCGTAGGAGCAGAGGACGTAGAAGAGGCCGATCGCGATCGCCGAGCCGACCACCGCGCGGGGAACCGTCCGGCGCGGGTGCTTCGCCTCCTCGCCGAGCGGCGCCGCCGCCTCGAAGCCGATGAAGGCGAGGATCGCGAACACCATCCCCTTGAAGACGCCGCTCCACCCGCCGGAGGCGTGGCCGGGGTTGAACGGCTGCCCGTTGAGGTCGCCCACGTTGGAGAAGAGCATCCAGAGCGCGAGCGCCGCGAAGATCCCGATCTCGAACGCGCCCAGGATGACGCCGGCGGTCGTGGAGAGCCGGATGTCGCGGTAGGTGAGCAGGAAGACGATCACCGTCATCAGCGCGACCCAGACCCACCACTGGCCCGAGTAGTGCCAGCCGATCGAGTTCTCGAACACGTCGCTCATCGCCCACCCGAACTCGAGGTAGAGGAAGGGCGCAACGAGCGGCTCGAAGAGGATGAAGAGCCACGCGACGAGGAACCCGGCCCACGGGCCGAGCGAGCGGGCCGTGTAGGTGTACATGCCGCCCGCGGAGGGGTAGAGCTTCGCCAGCTGGCCGATCGCGGTCGCCGCGCAGATGCATGCGATCAGCGCGAGCCCGACCGACAGCGGTAGCGCCTGGTGGGCCTCGGGCACCGAGATGAAGATCGAGTACGCGACGGCTGCCGCGGGCGCCATGTGCGTGATCGACTGGAACAGGACCTGCGGCAACCCGATCGAGTGCTCGCGGAGATGCTCGAACCGGCCACCGGTTGCCGATGCGGCCTCCATGCTGAACCTCCTTCGACAGGGGAGCGGCTCATGGAGTGTGCGCCTTTTGCGGCCGGCTGCGCAAATCCGCGGGCTTCCGCCGTCGCCTGTCGCGGTCCGTGGTCACGGCTCCCGTGGTGTGCGTGTGTCCACATGCACACCGGCCCATGGGAACCCATGGGCCGCCGCTGGGCGCCGCTGACAACGAGCATCGGCCCGCGGCAGGCGTCAGTCCCACGGCGGCGGGTTGTGCACCCAGCGGCCGCCGAGCATCGTCGCCACCACCCGAACCTCGGGCAGCTCCTCCGGCTCGCACGCGAACGGGTCACGGTCGAGCACGACGAGGTCGGCGAGCCTGCCGGGGACGAGGGTGCCGCGCACGCGCTCGTCGTGGGAGAGCCAGGCGGGGGCGACGCAGGTCGCGTGCAGCGCCTGCGCGAGCGTCAGCCTCTGGTCGGCGCGCCAGTGGCCAAGCACCGCGGCGACGATCCCGGCCCACGGGTCGAGCTCCTCGATCGGCGCGTCGGAGCCGTTCGCGAGCAGCGCGCCCGACTCAAGGAGGGAGCGGAACGAGTACGTCCCCTCCAGCTGGTCGGCCCAGAACCGCCGCGCGAGCCGCTCGTCCGAGGGGGCGTGCGTGAACTGGACGGAGGCGGCGACACCGAGCGTGGCGAAGCGCGCGACGTCCTCCGCGGCGAGGCACTGCGCGTGCTCGATCCGCTGGCGCAGGCCGCGCGGCTGCCAGGCGTCGAGCGTCCGCTCGAACGCGTCGAGGGCGGCCCGGTTCGCCGCGTCCCCGATCGCGTGCACGCCGACCGGCCAGCCGGCCTCGGCGCCCTCGCGCACGATCCGCTCCAGCTGCTCGCCGCTCGTGATGCGGACGCCGCGGCCGTCCAGCATCCACGCGGTCTGCGAGCCGAGCGTGCCGTCCATGAACACCTTCAGGTAGCCGAGCCGCACGAGCGGCGAGCCGATGCCGCTGCGCAGCCCGAGCGCGCGCAGCTCCGGCAGCCGGTCGTGAGGGACGGACTGCCAGACGCGCAGGGTCAGGGCGCCCTGTGCCTCGAGCCGCTGCCAGAGGCCGACGGCGCCGAGCCAGCCGTCCTTGTCGTGGACGCAGGTGACCCCGCGCGCGCTCGCCAGGCGCAGGCCGGCGCGCATCGCCTCGACGTACTCGTCGTCGGTCACGTGGACGTAGCGCTCCTTGAAGCGCCACGCCGCCTCCTCGCGCAGGATCCCGGTCGGCTCGCCGTGCTCGTCGCGCTCGACGATGCCGCCCTCGACCTCGAGGTCGCCGCCGGCGAGCGCGAGCGCCGCCGAGTTGAGCCAGAGCGAGTGGTAGTCCTTCGCGATGAGCGCCGCCGGGCGATCGCCCGTCACCGCGTCGAGGTCCTCCTTCGTCGGCTCGCGGCCGTCCGGCCAGTCGCCGCTCCGCCAGCCGTAGCCGCGCAGCCAGCGGTCCCGCGGCAGACGCTCGAGCCCAGCCCGGACCCGGTCGAGCGCCTCCTCGAGCGAGCGGGCGCCGTCGAGCTTCACCTCCCGCTGCGCCAGCGCCCACGTCGGGAAGTGGACGTGCGAGTCGGTGAAGCCGGGGAGGACGCAGCGGCCCCCGAGGTCGACGGTCTCGGGGCTCGGGAGCGCGGTCTCGTGGGCGCCGACGCCCCCCGCGATGCGCTCGCCGGCGATCGCGAGCGAGCGCGCTGTCGGGAGGGAGGGGTCGAGCGTGCGGATCGTCCCGTTCTCGAGGATCATCGAGCTCGAGCGTACTGCGTCTGGGCGACCGTGCTCGCGGGCGTCCGCTACGTGCGGCGTCGCCGCGCGCGAGCTCCAGGCGGAACGTTGCGAGACGCCGCACTAGAATCGCCGCGTGCCCTGGGACCCGCTCACCGACGAGCAGCGGGAGTTGCGTGAGTTGGTGCGGTGGTTGGCGCGGGAGCGGGTTGGGCCGCGGGCGGCGGAGATCGATGCGTCGCATGAGTTTCCGTGGGATGTGGTGGGGTGGTTTCGGGAGTATGGGTTGTTTGGGTTGTTCTTTTCGGAGGAGTTTGGGGGGTTGGGGACGGGGACGCTTGTGTCGCTGGTGGCGATCGAGGAGGTCGCCAAGGTGTGTGCGACGAGCGCGTTGATCTTGGCGGTGCAGGAGCTGGGGTCGTTGGGGTTGAAGCTTGTGGGGAGCGAGGAGCAGCGGGCGCGCTATCTGCCGCGGTTGGCGTCGGGGGAGTGGTTGGCGGCGTATGCGTTGACGGAGTCGGGGTCGGGCTCGGATGCGGCGGCGATGCGGACGACGGCGCGCCGGGTGGGTGATGAGTACGTGTTGGAGGGCTCGAAGCGGTTCATCACCAACGCGGGAGTGGCGTCGCTGTATACGGTGTTCGCGAAGACGGATCCGGGGGCGGGGCATGCGGGGATCTCGGCGTTTCTGGTGGAGGCGGGCACGCCGGGGTTCTCGGTGGCGCGGCTGGAGCCGAAGATGGGGATCTCGGGGTCGACGACGGGCGAGCTCCTCTTCGAGGGGTGTCGGGTGCCGGTGGAGAACCGGTTGGGAGAGGAGGGGGAGGGGTTTCGGATCGCGATGCGGATCCTGGATCGCTCCCGGCCGGGGGTGGCGGCGCAGGCGCTGGGGATCGCGCAGGGGGCGACCGATTACGCGCTCGAGTATGCGAAGACGCGGGAGACGATGGGGCGCCCGATCGCGGAGCATCAGCTGATCGCGGCGAAGCTGGCGGATATGGAGACCGAGTGCGAGGCGGCGCGGGGGCTTTTGTATCGGTTCGGGCGGATGGCGGATGCGGGGGGGGAGGGGCCGGAGCTGACGAAGGCCTCGGCGATGGCGAAGCTCAAGTGCGGCGATGTGGCGATGTTCTGCACGACCGAGGCGGTGCAGATCTTGGGCGGCTACGGCTACAGCAAGGAGTACCCGGTGGAGCGGTTCATGCGCGACGCGAAGATCAC
>JADGHP010000124.1 GCA_019683855.1 Thermoleophilia bacterium | reverse complement strand
CGCATCGAAGAAGGTGGCTCCCTTCGGCAAGGGCGCAGCCGCATGGAACGGGAGCGGCCGGTCTGTCGTTGGGGGTGCTCATTGGAACAGCGCTCCGCCCGCTCGGGAATCCCCCGTTTGGGGGATCCTTCACGAAGTTCGCGTAGAAATACGGCGCGAAAGCGGTAAGAACCTCGCGCGAAAGTTGGAACACCGCCCGCGACGCACTCCGAGCGGCGACGGAGACGCGCTCGAGCAGCCGATCCCGACGCTCAACCAGGCTTTTCGGATCCAGAATCAGCGGAGAACGGCGGAGGAAGCCGGACTTGACCGCGCATCGGTCGTTATCTAGGATCCAAGAATGGAGATGGAGGATCTCCCCAGGCCCAAGCCGGAGCGCACGCCCGCACCGGCTGCGGTCGCCGAGAGCCGCCCGGGCGCAGCGCTCTCGACGGCCGAGCTCGCGGAGTGCACCTGCCCGGACTTCTGCGAGCGCGACCACGCGAACGAGTAGCCGACGCGCCGGCGCCGGCGGAGGGTCGCGGCTCCGCCCGTAGCTGGCATCATCGGGGGGATGCGCCGGACTCTCGTCTGGCTCGTGGCGCTGCCGCTCGTGCTCGCCGGCTCGCAGGCCGGGCACGCGCTCGCCTACCGCTGGGTCTACCCGGACGCCGGCATCCGCCTCGGGGCGCTCGTTCGCACCGGCCACGGCTACCTGAGCCTGCTGCCGCTCGCGCTCGGGGTCGCGGCCGCGATCCTCCTGCTCGCGCTCGTCGCCGGCGTCGCCGACGCCGCCCGCGGTCGGCGCTTGCGGCCGCTCCCGGCCTGGGCGTTCGCGCTCCTGCCCGTCGTCGCGTTCGCGGTCCAGGAGCACCTCGAGCGCTGGCTTGTGAGCGGCGTCGCGCCCTGGCACGCGGCCGTCGCGCCGACGTTCCTGCCCGGGCTCGCGCTCCAGCTCCCCTTCGGCGCGCTCGCCTACCTCGCCGCCCGGCTCCTGCTGCGCGCCGCCGAGCGGCTCGGTCGCGCGCTCGGGTCCGCGCAGCGCCCGCGCCCGCGCCCCGTTCCGCTCCCGCTCGCCGCGCCCGCGCCCGCGCCCGACCTCGCGCGGCCAGCGCTCATCTCCCGCGGCCTCGCCAAGCGCGGCCCGCCCGCTCCGCTCGGCGTCTGACCGGGCCGCCGCCCGCGCGGCGGCGTCGCACACCGAGTGGAAGGAGCGAACGATGACCGTCAAAACCCGTCTCGGGCTGCTTGCGCTCGCGAGCGCGACGGCGCTCGTCGTCGCTGCGGCCGCGTCCGCGCACGCGATCGTCAGCCCGCCCGTCGCGCTCGCCGGGCACGCGCAGCAGTACACGCTCTCCGTGCCGACCGAGGAGGAGGGAGCGACCACCACCCGCGTCGAGCTGACCGTGCCGGCCGGCTTCGCGATCGACTCGTTCGAGCCGACGCCGGGGTGGACGCGCCGCGTGCAGTCGATCGGCTCGGGCGAGGACGCGGTCGTCCAGAAGGTGACCTGGAGCGGCGGGGCCACGCCGACCGACGAGGACGCGGTCTTCCGCTTCAACGCGAGCGCCCGCTCGGCGCGGACGTACGCCTTCGCCGTGCGCCAGGTCTACTCGAACGGGAAGGTGGTCGACTGGAGCGGCCCCGAGTCCTCGGATGCGCCCGCGCCGACGGTGGAGGCCGTCTCCTCGCTCGGCGGCGGCACGTCGACGCTCACCATCGTCGCGCTCGCGCTGGGCGGCCTCGCGCTCGTCGTCTCGCTCGCCTGCTTGCTCGCGCGCGGCGGGAGGACGATCGCATGAGGGGCGCGGCGCTGCGTCTCGCGGTCGGCCTCGCCGCGCTCGCCGCCGGCGTCGCCGCCCTCGTCGTCGTGTACCTGCTCCTGCGCGGGACTCCGGGGCCGGAATGAGCGGACTACGGCGGAAAGCGGTAGCTCCGGTGCGGCGGGACGAAGCCGCCCACCTCGAGCACGATCTCGTCCCGGTCGCGCAGGCGCAGCGCCCGCGGGTCGCCGCGCCGCCGGGCGCCGTTGACGTAGACCGCCACCGGGCCGCGGAAGGAGGCGAGGCGGCGCGGCCCGAGCGGCTGGCCCCAGAGAGCGAACAGCTCGCCGAGGCGCGCGCCGGGCTCGAAGCCGACGACGCCGCTCGGGTCGAGCGTCCACAGCCGCGCCCGGCAGCGGGCGGAGACGACCCGTCCGAGCACGAGTTGGGGCCGGCGCAACCCGATCCCGGCGGGCACGATCACCACGCGCCGGCGGGCGAAGAGCTCAACGTGCACGCGGAAGGGCGCCCGCAGCGGGGCCGGGCGGCAGGGGACGCCTCGCGCCGGCTCGCGCGCCGGCGGCCGGTAGCGGGGGCCCCGACCGACGGGGGTCGGCACGAGGCCGGCGAGAGCGAGCGCCGTCGCGGCGCAGCAGGCGGCGGTGCGCGGCATCGCCGGCACGGTATGCGTCCGCGCCGGGTCGCGTGCTCGGCGGCGCTCGCCTGCCTGCTCCTGCTCGCCGCCGGTCTCGCCGGCTGCGGCGGCTCGGCGTCCCCGCCCTCGATCACCGTGGGCGCGGCCCGCACCTACCGGCTCGCCGGCCTCGGGCCGACCGCCGGCATCCGGCCCGGCGTGCCGACCCGGATCTCGTTCACGATCCTGCGGCCGGACGGCGAGCCCCTCACCGCCTACCGACGCGGCGGCGGGCCCCATACCGGCATCCACCTCGTCTACGTGCGGCGCGACCTCGGCGTGATCGTGCACCGGCACCCGCCCGTGCTCGCCGACGGGCGCGTCGTCGACACCGTCACCTTCCCGGCGCCCGGCCCCTACCGGCTCGTCGTCGACGCCTACCCGCAGACGAGCGGGCCGCAGCGGAACTTCCAGCTCTTCGCCTCGCTGCGGGTGGCGGGAGCCTACGCGCCGAAGCCGCTCCCCTCGACGAGCGTCGCCGAGGTCGTCGACGGCTACCGCTTCACGCTGCGCGGCCGGCCGCGGCTCCGGGCGATCGAGCCGGCCTTCCTGCACGTGGCGGTCACCGCCCCGGACGGCGAGCCCGTGCGCTTCACGCCCTGGTACGGGGCGCTCGCGCACGCGATCTTCTTCCGCGCCGGCACGCTCGACTACGTCCACACGCACGTCTGCGCGCCCGGCGCGAGCGGCTGCGCGAGCGTCCTCGGCGGCGCCCGCGTCAGCGGCAGCTCGGCGACGCCGGGGAAGCTGACGGTGGGCGTGCTCCTGCCGGCGGGCGGGACGTGGAGGCTGTTCCTGCAGCTCCGCGCGGGCGGGAGGATCCTCACTGCGCCCTTCACCTTGCACGTGTCGTGAGACGCGCGCTCCTCGTCGCGGTGGCGTTGGCGGCGGCGCTGGCGCTGCCCGCGACGGCGTTCGCGCACGCGGCGCTCCTGAAGACGTTCCCGCAGGCGAGCGCCGAGCTCGACCGTCAGCCGGGAGCGGTGCGCCTCACCTACGACGAGGCGGTCGAGCCCCGCTTCGCGATCGTGTCCGTGACCGACGCGGACGGCCGCTCCCAGACGACGGGGGCGCCCCGTCGCGCAGCCGGCGACCCCTACACGCTCGAGGTGCCGCTGCGGCGGCTCGCGCGCGGCTGGTACCTCGTCTTCTGGCGGATCATCTCGGCCGACGGTCACCCGGTGCGCGGCGCGTTCACCTTCGACGTCGGCCCCAACCCGGGCCCGGCGCCCGAGTTCGCGATCCCGCCGCTCTCCGAGACGGCGGCCACGCCGGGGCTCGTCGCCGCCCGCTGGGTCGCGTTCCTCGCCACGATGGTCGCGCTCGGGCTGTTCGCGCTGCGGGCGCTCGTCGCCCGTCCGCTCGTCGAGCGCGTGGAGGGGACGCGGTTGCGCGCGCTTTCTGCCGCCTTCCTCGTCGCGCTCGCGCTGGCGCTGCTCGCGGTGCCCGCGTACCTGCTCGCGGCCACGGCCCAGTTCGCGCTGCGCTCGGTCTTGGATCTCGGCGCGCTCGTGCCGCTCGTGCGCGCGTCCGTGTTCGGCCGAGGCTTCCTCGACCTCGAGC
The DNA here is from genome assembly GCA_019683855.1 of Thermoleophilia bacterium. Lineage (GTDB taxonomy): Bacteria > Actinomycetota > Thermoleophilia > Gaiellales > Gaiellaceae > Palsa-739. Next base: position 1,213 of record JADGHP010000124.1, on the reverse strand, counting down.
TCGACCTCGCGCTCTTCGCCGGCGCGGCGCTCGCCGCGCTCTGGCTCGACCGGCCCGAGCGCGGTCGCCGCTCGCTCGCCGCCCTGCTCGCGCTCTGGGGAGCGCTCGCCGCCGGCGGGGCGGCCCTCCTCGCGCCGAGCGCCGCCGGGCACGCAGCGCAGACCGCGCCGCGGCCGCTCGCGCTCGCGCTCGACTGGCTCCACCTCGTCGCCGGCTCGCTCTGGCTCGGCGGCCTCGCCGGGCTGCTCGTGCTCTGGGCGGCTCTGCCCGCGTCGCTCCGGCCGGCGGGCCTCGCCGTGTGTGTGCCCCGCTTCTCCCGCGTCGCGCTCCTCTCGGTGCTCGCCCTGGTCGGCTCAGGGACGGGAGCGGCGATCCTGCACCTGCCGACGGTCGCCTCGCTCTGGCGGACGAGCTACGGCCAGGCGCTCCTCGTCAAGGTGGGGCTGCTCGCGGCGGCGCTCGCGCTCGCCGCGGTCAACCTCCTGCACACGCGGACGGCGCTGCAGGCGAACGCGCCCGACGCGCGTGCGGCCCGTCTCCTGCGCAGCCTCGTCGGCGGCGAGACGCTGCTCGTCGCGGGCGCGCTCGCCGCGGCGGCCGTCCTCACGAGCCTGCCGCCGCCCGCGAAGGCGCTTGCGGGCCTCGGCCGTCCGGCGGCCTCCGTCGGGCCCGGGCCGGTGGAGAGGGTGGTCGAGAGGGGCGGCTACCGGCTCGAGCTGGGCGTGCGCCCGAACCGGGTCGGGGTCGCCAACGAGATCGCGATCCGGCTGCTCCGCGACGGCGAGCCGGTGCGCGGAGCCCGGGTCACGGCTACCTTCACCATGCTCGACATGGACATGCCGGCCCTCGCCTACACGCTTCCCGAGCGCGGGAGCGGGCGGTACGAGCGCTCGGCGCCGGCGCTCGTGATGGTGGGACGCTGGGCGCTGCGGTTCGATGTCGAGCCGGCGCGCCGGGCGCCGTTCAGCGTCCTCGTCGTCGACCGGGCGAACGGATGACAGCCGGCCGCCTGCTCGCCGCGCTCGTGGCGACGATCGTCGCCGCAGCCGTCGCCGTGGGCGGCGCGCGCGCGGACGGCGACCCGGCGAGCGACTACCTGATCGCGCAGCAGGTCTTCTTCCCCTACGACGCGAAGGTGCCGCGGGAATCCCAGCAGCGCCTGCTCGCCGCCGTCCGCTCCGCCAACGAGCAGGGCTTCCGGATCCGGGTGGCG
>JADGHP010000012.1 GCA_019683855.1 Thermoleophilia bacterium | reverse complement strand
CGCGTCCGCGCGCTGCTCGACGAGCAGGGCCGCGGCGAAGGCGCCGTGCTCGGCGCCGCCGGCCCCTGCGACCGCCGCTGCGCGCTGCTCTGGCACCGAAGGAGCTGCGCAACACCGTCGGCGAGGTGCTGCGGCAAGCTGAGGCCGGGGAATTTTCGACACGGGACGCGGTTCGCCCAAACGCCCGCTACGCTCCGCGCTCGCAAGAACCGCCGCAAACGACTGGATTCGGTGATGGGCGGTGCTGGGCTCGAACCAGCGACCCCCAGCTTGTCGAGCTGGTGCTCTCCCAACTGAGCTAACCGCCCCGGTGCCCGCCGATTGTAGCGGGCGCGCGGCGGCGCCACGGAGCTGCCCGGGCCGCCTCGATCCGCGCGGCTGCCGCCGCTCAGAAGATCTCGGGGCACCACGGCAGCGGGCGCCACGCAAACAGGCGGTCGCCGCGCTCGACCGCGCCCTCGCGCAGCTCCTCGACGCGCCGCGCCTCCCGAAGCTGCGCGAACGGAACAGCACCCAGATAGGCGGCGCCGAGCGCCGCGACGTCGAGCGCGAGATCCGGCTCGGCCTGCGTGCGCTCGCACGCGCCACCCTCGAGCTTCCAGCGGCCCTCGTTCCACGGGCTGACGGCGTCCCGCACCTCGAGCACGAGCGGCTCCTCGCTCCCGTAGGCGCGGCCGGAGAGGGCCGCGCCGACGTCGACGAGGCGCACCCACAGGCCGTCCCCCATGCGGTAGCGGGCGCGTCGCGGCGTCGCGAGCAGCAGGAAGAGCGGGTGGTCGGGCGGCAGGAGCGACGCCTCGACCGTCGCCATCCAGTCCACGTCCAGCAGGAAGCGCCAGATCTCCGCCGTCGCCTGCGGACTCGCCCCCACCGCCTCGACCACCTGGAGGCGCGACGCGGACGAGCCCGCCTCGAACCCGGCGTGGATCCGGTAGATCGCGTACGCCTGTACCTCGCCGTCGAGGTCGAGCACGGCGAAGCGCCGCGGCGCCGAGCGCTCCTCCTCGGGCATGCGCAGCTGGCGCAGCGCCCACCAGGTCTCGTCGCGCGCGTGCACGCCCGCTCGCTGGCGCCGCAGCGCCTCCCACACCGGCGGGAAGAGCGTCGCCGCCTCCTCGGCCGTCACGAAGCGGACGCTGCCGAGGCGCTCGAAGGGCTGCGCGAACGAGTTCCACCCCTTCGGGATCCGCACCTCGCCGCACCAGCAGGCGAGGCCGTAGCCGAACCGCCCGTAGATCGTCTCCTCCGAGGCCCAGAGCGCCGCAAGCGGCTCGCCCCGCTCGCGCACGTCCCGCAGCTGCGCATCCATCAGGGCGCGCAGGACGCCGCGGCGGCGATGAGTCGCGTAGACGCCGACCGCCGTGACGCCCGCGCAGGCGAGCGAGCCGCCGGGAACCGAGAGCTCGAACGAGATCGCCCCGGCGCCGCCGACGATGTCCCCGCCGTCGAGCGCGGCGTGCATCCGCTGCGGTTCGACGATCCGCGAGAAGCGCTCGAGCATCTCCTCGGAGGGCGGCGGGCTGAAGTACTGCCCGATGCCGAAGACCGCGCGGCCGTACTCGTCGCGGTCGCGGCAGGGGCGTACCTCGATCACGACGCCGAGCCTACCGCGAGCGCGCGTCAGGCGATCCTCTCGAGCGGCGCGTAGTCGAGCACGAGACGCCGCTCGCTGCCGTCGTCGGCGAAGCGGACGGTGACGACGCCGCCCGGCTCGACGCCGACGACGACGCCCTCGCCGAGAGTGGCGTGGCGCACCGAGTCGCCGGTCGCGAGAGCCGGCGCGTCGGCGCGCGGCGGCGCCTGGCTGCGGCCGGGCGCCCCGTAGCTCGACCACGAGGCGGGCCGGAGACGGTCGCGCTCGACGCGCCCCTCGGGCAGCTCGTCGAGGAAGCGCGAGGGCAGGTTGTACGAGCGGCCGCCGTAGAGCATCCGCGAGGAGGCGTGCACGAGCGTCAGCCGCTCCATCGCCCGGGTCATGCCCACGTAGCAGAGCCGCCGCTCCTCCTCGATCCCCTGCTCCTCGATCGAGCGCGCGTGCGGGAAGATCCCCTCCTCCATGCCGATCATGTAGACGGCGCGGAACTCGAGACCCTTCGCGTTGTGCAGCGTCATCAGGGTCACGAGCGAGCGGTCGCCGCGCAGCTCGTCCTGGTCGGAGTAGAGCGACACCTCCTGCAGGAAGCCCGACAGGGTCGGCGCGGAGGCCTGCTCGCGCCACTCCCGCGCCACGGACACGAGCTCCTGGAGGTTCTCGATCCGCCCCTGCGCCTCGACCGTCCGCTCCGCCTCGAGGGCCGCCAGGTAGCCGGTCCGCTCCAGCACCGCCTCGATCAGCTCCGGCACCTCGAGCTCCCGCGCGGCGCTCATCAGCGACTCGATCGTGGCCCGGAAGGCGCGCACCGCCTTCTGCGGCGCCGTGCCGACTCCGGCCGCCTCCGGCTGCCCGGTCGCCTCCCAGAGCGAGATTCCGAGCGCGTCCGCGTGCGCCTGGAGGCGCGCGAGCGTCGAGTCGCCGATCCCGCGCCGGGGCCGGTTCGCGATCCGCAGCAGCGAGACGGCGTCGTCGGGGTTGGCGAGGAGCTGGAGGTAGGCGACGAGATCCTTGATCTCGGCGCGCTCGTAGAAGCGCGGGCCGCCGATCACCTGGTAGTCGATCCCTTGGCGGACGAGCACGTCCTCGAGCACGCGGCTCTGCGCGTTCGTCCGGTAGAAGACGGCGATCTCGCTGCCCGCGTAGCCCTGCTCGACGAGCGCCGCGATCTCGGCCGCGACGTAGCGCGCCTCCGCGTGCTCGTCCTCGACCTCGACCACCCGCACCGGCTCGCCCTCGCCGAGCTCCGACCAGAGGGTCTTCTCCTTGCGCTCCCGGTTGTGGCGGATGACGCCGTTCGCGGCGTCGAGGATGCTCTGGGTGGAGCGGTAGTTCTGCTCGAGCGCGATCGTGCGGGCGCCCGGGAAGTCGCGCTCGAACTCGAGCACGTTGCGGATGTCGGCGCCACGGAAGGCGTAGATCGACTGATCCGGGTCGCCGACCGCGAACACGTTGCGGTGCCGCTCGGCGAGGAGCTGGAGCAGCCGGTACTGGGCGTGGTTCGTGTCCTGGTACTCGTCGACGAGGATGTAGCGGAACGCCTTCTGCCAGCGCTCTCGCGCCTCGGGAAAGCGCTCCAGGACCTCCACGGTCAGGTAGAGCATGTCGTCGAAGTCGACCGCGTTCGAGGCATAGAGCTTGCGCTGGTAGAGGTCGTAGACCTCGGCCACGGTCTGGTCGTAGAAGCTCGCGACGCGCTCCGCGTACTCGGCCGGGCCGACGAGCTGGTTCTTCGCGCTCGAGATCTGGCTGTGGATCCCGCGCGGGGTGAAGCGCTTCGGGTCGCGGTCGAGCTCCTCCAGGCACTGCTTCACGAGGCGCACCTGGTCCGCCTGGTCGTAGATGGTGAAGCTCGAGCGGTAGCCGAGCCGCTGCGCCTCGCGGCGGAGGATGCGCCCGCAGGCGGCGTGGAACGTCATCACCCAGGCGGCGCGAGCCTGGGCGCCGACGAGGCGCTCGACGCGCTCGCGCATCTCGGCTGCGGCCTTGTTCGTGAAGGTGATGGCGAGGATCTCGGGCGGCCTGACGCCGACGGCACGGAGCAGGTGCGCGATCCGGCGGGTGAGGACGCGCGTCTTGCCCGAGCCGGCGCCGGCGACCACGAGCACGGGCCCCTCGGTGTGCAAGACCGCCTCGCGCTGCGCCGAGTTCAGGTCCTCGAGGTAGGTCTCCGGCGTCGTCGCGGCCACCGGCCGATCGTAGCGGGGCGCCCCCGTGCCCTCGCCGGACACGTCTCGCCGGGACACGGCCGGTACCAGGTACCGGACGTGGCCGTAGGGGCCGGGCGGGCCGGCTCGTCGCGGGACGGGCGCGCCGCCCCCGGGCGACGCCGAACGCGTAATCTCGGGCGCGGACGCCGGTGCAGCGGCCGCGGACGCCGCGCGTCAGCGGCGCCCGGCGAGCTCGTCGAGGCGCGCTGCGAGCCACCTGGACGCGGCCGCGAGCTCCGTCTCGTCGCTCGACTTGACGACCACCTCCACCTCGGGGCCGTCGGGCGTGAAGCTCGGGTAGGAGCCGACGAGCACACCGGGCCACCGTTCCCCGCACTCGGCGAGCGCGCGCGCGATCGCGCTCTCGTGCGTCGCATAGGTGCGCCGCCAGGCGCCGATCGGCGCGCCGCTGCGGAACTCCTCCTCGACCGCGGCGAACATCGCCTCCATCTCGGCGGGCAGTCCCGGGAGGACGTACACGTTCTCGATCGCGAAGCCGGGCGCGCCGCCGAGCGGGTTCGGCAGCGGCCGACTCCCGCGCGGCAGCAGCGCCCAGCGCGCCGCGTAGTCGGGGTCGCGGACGAAGCGGGCGCGGAGCTCCGCCGCAAGCTCCGGCACCTCCTCCTGCGGCACGCCGAAGGCGCACGCGATCGCCTCGCGCGTGAGGTCGTCCGGCGTTCCGCCGAGCCCGCCCGTGACGAGGAGGAAGTCCACCCGCGGCGCCTCGGCGCGCACGTACTCGGCGACCGGCTCGATCTCGTCGGGGAGCGCCGCCGACATGCGCACCGCCACGCCGAGCGGCGCCAACCGCCGGGCCAGCCAGGACGCGTTCGTGTTCGGCACGTCGCCGGACACGATCTCGTTGCCGATGGTGAGGATCGAGGCGCTCGCCATCAGGGCGTGATCGTACGCGCCGACGCGACGCCGCCAACCGTGACAGGCGCCTCCGCCGCCAAGGTCGACGCGCGGGACGCGACGCTAGCGCGGCGGCCCGTCCCCGTTGACGAGCCGGACCACCGGCGTCTCCTCGAGCCAGTCCACGACCGTGACGCCGCCGTAGCGCTGGTCGAGCCGGAAGATCGACTCCTCCGGCAGCGCCAGCCACTCGGCGAGCGCCGCCCGGACGACGCCGCCGTGCGTGACGACCAACGCCGCCGCGTGACGGCGGCGGATCTCCTCGCACGCGGCGACCGCGCGGCGGCGCAGGTCGTCGAAGCTCTCGCCGCCGGGGAAGCGCACCCGGGTCGGCGTCTCCATCCAGGCGCGGTAGAGCGCCGGTTGCTCGCGCTCGATCTCCTCGTAGCGCCGCCCCTCGAGCTCGCCGAAGTCGAGCTCGCGCAGCCGCTCGTCGACGATCGGCGCGAGCCGGAGCGCCGCCGCGATCGGCCGCGCCGTGTCGAGCGCGCGCCGGCGCGGGCTCGCGTAGACGGCGTCCACGCGAAGCGGCGCAAGCTCCGCCGCGAGCCGCTCGGTCTGGCGGCGGCCCGCATCCGAGAGTCCAACGTCGAGGCTGCCGTAGCAGCGTCCGCGCGCCGCCTCCTCGGGCTCGGCGTGCCGCAGGAGGACGAGACGGTTCACGCGAGCGCGGCGGCGACCGCGAGGGCCGCGATCTCGGTCAGCTCCGCCGCCGCTCCGAGCACGTCGCCGGTGACGCCGCCGAGCCAGCGGCGAGCGGCGAGCCCGACCGCCAGGGCGACGACCGCGCCGGCCGGAAGCAGCGGCAGCGCGTGCAGCGACCCGCACGCCGCGGCCGCCAGCAGCGCTGCGACCGCGCAGCGGGCGAGCCCGGCGCCAGCGAGCGCGCGGCCCGTCCCGCCCCCGCTCCGCGCGTACGGGAGGGCCGCCGAGAGGAGCACCGGCACGGCGCGCGCCGCCGCCGCCGCGCAGACCGCGTAGCGGAGCGCCTCCCCGCGCGCGGCCAGCTCGGCGAGCGCAGCGAGCTTCGCCGCCAGCCCCAGCACGAGCGCCGTCACCCCGTACGCGCCGACCGCGTGGTCGCGCATGATCTCGAGCGCGCGCTCTCGGCTCCGCGCCCCGAGCGCGTCGGCGGTGTCCGCGAGCGCGTCGAGGTGCAGCGCCCCGGTGAGCGCGGTCGCCGCGCCGAGGCCGAGCACCGCGGCGAGCGGCGCGCCGAGGCTCCCGGCGAGACCGTCGGCGAGGCCGCCCGCGACCGCGCCGATCCCCGCGCCGACGAGCGGGAAGAGCGCGCCGCCGCGCGCGACGTCGCCTGCCTCGAGCGTCACCCAGCGGCCGACGGGGACGCGCGTGAGGAACGCGACCGCCGCCGCGACCCCGCGCAGCTCCGCCCGTGCGCTAGCGGCCGGCATCGGTCACACCCGCGTCCGCGAAGGTCGCCATCTCCTCCAGGATCGCGACCGCGCTCCGCAGCAGCGGCAGCGCGAGCGCGGCGCCGCTCCCCTCCCCCAGCCGCAGCCCGAGGTCGAGCAGCGGCTCGAGGCCGAGCGCGTCGAGGAGGAGCGCGTGGCCAGGCTCCGGCGAGCGGTGGGAGGCGATCAGGACGTCTCCCGCGGCCGGCTCGAGCCGCGTCGCGACGAGCGCAGCCGCCGTCGTGATGAAGCCGTCGAGCAGCGCGGCGACGCGGTTCCGCGCGCAGCCGAGCACGACCCCGGCGAGCACCGCGATCTCGAAGCCGCCGAGACCGGCGAGGACGCCGAGCGCGTCGCGCGCCGGGTTCGCCTCGAGCCCGCGCCGCACGGCGTCGACCTTCCGCGCGAGCCCCGCGTCGTCGAGCCCGGTGCCGCGACCGCAGACCGCCTCGGGCGCGACGTCGAGCAGCGCCGCCGCGATCGCGCTCGCCGAGGTCGTGTTGCCGATCCCCATCTCGCCGAGCGCGACCACGTCGACCCCGTCCAGCTCGTCGACGAGCGCGGCGCCCGCCTCGAGCCCGCGCCGCGCCTGCGTCTCCGTCATCGCCGGCCCGCGCGTGAAGCTCGAGGTGCCCGCGCCGAGCCGGAGCGACCGCACCCCCTCCGCGACAACGGGCACGGCGACGCCCGCGTCGACGAGCACGAGCCGCGCGCCCGCCTGCCGCGCGAGCACGTTGATCGCCGCCCCGCCCGCCGCGAAGTTCGCGACCATCTGCGCCGTCACCTCCTGCGGGTAGGCGGAGACGCCCTCGACGGCGACGCCGTGGTCGCCGGCCGCGACCACCACCGTCGCCTCGAGCGAGCGCGGCACGACGCCGCGGATCTCGGCGAGCCGGACGCCGAGATCCTCGAGCCGGCCGAGGCTGCCTCGCGGCTTCGTCTTGGCGTCGTAGGCGCGCCTCGCCTCCTCCGCCGCGCCCGCTCCCTCCACGCTCACTCCAGCCTCAGCCTCCGTCCGGCGACGACGAACCACGCCTCGTCGGCCGCCTCCACCCAGAGCGCGTTCACGCGCCCGAGCCGGTCGCGGTAGGCGCGGGCGAGGGCGCCTTCCGGGACGATGCCGAGCCCCACCTCGTTCGTGACCGCGATCGTGAGGCCGTCGCGCGCCGCCGCGACGCGCGCCGCCGCCGCGCCCGCCGCCTCGACGTCCCGTCCGGCGAGGTTCGCGACCCAGAGCGAGAGGCAGTCGACGATCGCCGTCTCGCCCGGAGGAACCGCGGCGAGAGCGTCGGCGAGCGCGACCGGCTCCTCGACCGTCGTCCACGACGCCGGCCGCTCGGCGCGGTGCCGCGCGATGCGCTCCGCCATCTCCTCGTCGCCCGGCTCGCCCGTGGCGATGAACGTCACCGGCCCGCCCTCGGCTCGCGCGCGCTCGACGGCGAGCCGCGACTTGCCGCTCCGTGCGCCGCCGATGAGGACGACGAGCGTCACCGCCGCACCGGCAGGACGAACACCGCGCCGTCCTCTTCCACCACGCGCACGCTCGCGCCGTAGTGGGCGGCGACCGTGGCCGTGGACAGCACCTCGGCCGGGCCCCCCGCGGCGACGACGGCGCCACGGTCGAGGAGGACGAGCCGGTCGGCGTACTGGCCGGCGAGCGTCAGGTCGTGCATCGTCGAGACGACCGTGAGCCCGTCGCCGCGCAGCGAGTCGACGAGGTCGAGCACGAGCTGCGCTCGGCCGAGATCGAGCGCGGTTGTCGGCTCGTCGAGGAGGAGGATCGGCGCCTCCTGCGCGAGCGCCCGCGCGAGCACCGCCCGCTGCAGCTCGCCGCCGCTGAGCGAGCCGAGGCTGCGCTCCGCGAACCGCTCCAGATCGAGCCGGCGCAGCGCGCGCGCGGCGGCCAGCCGATCCGCGCGGCGCTCCCCGCCGAGGTACGGGATGTGCGGCGTCCGCCCGAGGAGCACGTACTCGGCCACGGTCAGCTCCGGCGGCGTCTCCGGCTTCTGAGGGACGAAGGCGAAGAGAAGCGCCAGCTCCCGCCGGCCGAGCGCGCGGACGTCGCGGCGGTCGACGACGATCTCGCCCTCGAAGGGGACGAGGCCGGCGAGCGCGCGCAGCGCCGAGGTCTTGCCGGCGCCGTTCGGGCCGATCAGCGACACCCACGCTCCCGGCTCGACGACGAGCGAGAGGTCGCGCAGCGCCGGGGCGCCGCCGAAGCGCACCGAGACGCGTCGCAGCTCGATCACCGCATCGTCCTCGAGGTGCGCAGCACGACGGCGAAGAACGGCGCCCCGAAGAACGCGGTCACGACCCCGATCGGAAGCTCCGCGGGCGAGAGCGCGGTGCGGGCGAGCACGTCGGCGAGCACGAGGAACCCCGCGCCCGCGACGAGCGAGAGCGGGACGACGGCGCGGTAGCTCGTCGAGACGAGCAGCCGGATCGTGTGCGGGACGATGATCCCGACGAAGGCGATCAGGCCGCTCACCGCGACCGCCGCCGCCGTGCCGAGCGTCGCGACGACGACGATCACGAGCCGCGTCCGCGCCACGTCGATGCCAAGGCTCGCCGCCTCGTCGTCGCCGAGGCTCAGGACGTCGAGCACGCGCCGGTGCAGCACGAGCACGACCGAGCTCACCGCCACGTAGGGCGCCGCCACCGCGACGTCTCCCCAGCTCGAGGTCGCGAAGCCGCCGAGCAGCCACGCGTAGACGTTCTGGAGCACCTCGGCGTGCTGCTGCTGCACGAACGTCTGCGCCGCCGTCATGAACGTCGCCACCGTCACCCCGGCGAGGACGAGCGCGCCGGTCGCGCGAGCGGCTCCCGCGGTGCGGCCGAGGGCGTAGGTGACGACGACGGAGGCGATCGCCCCGACGAAGGCCGCAAGCGGGACGAGCGCCTCCGTCCCCGCGCCGGCCGCCGCGTAGACGATCGCGAGCGTCGCCCCGAGCCCCGCGCCCGCGGCGACTCCGAGCAGGTAGGGGTCGGCGAGCGGGTTCCGGAACACCCCCTGGTAGGCGGACCCGGCGACGGCCAACATCCCGCCGACGAGCGCGGCGAGGACGACACGCGGCGCGCGCAGCTGCCACAGCACCGCCTCCTGCACCCCGTCGAGCGGCGAGCGCACGTGCAGGAGCGGGACGTGCGCGAGCGCCGACTCGACGATCGCGCCGGCGCCGATCCCGACCGGGCCGACGGCCAGCCCGACGACGAGCGCGCCGACGAGGAAACCGGCCGCCGCGAGACCCCACGCCGGGCGGACGGAGTCGACGGCCACGGCTACCCGCGCTTCGCGATCGCCGCCACCGCCCGCGCGAACTGGACGATGCGCGGCCCCCAGCGCGACGCGATGTCGTCGTCGACCGCGATCACGCGGTGGTTGCGCACCGCGGCGAGGTTCTGCCACCCGGGCCGCGCCGCGACCGTCTGCTCGTTCTGGCCGCAGCACTTCGAGTCGGCGAGCACGATGATGTCGGGGTTCTGGGCGAGGATGTACTCGCCGGAGAGCTGCGGGTAGCCGCTCCCGGTCGGGTCGGCGCCGTCGGCGATGTCGCGGAAGCCGAACAGCTTGTAGATCCGCCCGATGAAGGTGTCGGTCGTCGCCGAATAGTAGGTCTGATCGAGCTCGTGGTAGACGCTCAGGTGCCGTCGCGCGCGGGGCACGCTCTGGATCACCTGCTTGAGCTGGCGCTGCATGGAGCGGACGACCGCGGCGGCCTTCTTCACGTGGCCGGTGACGCGGCCGAGCTGGCGGATCTCCTCGTACGCCTGCGCGAGGTTCTCGGCCGCCGGCTCGACGAGGACGCGGATGCCGAGCCGCTCGAGCTGCGAGACGAAGGGGCCGCCGTTGGAGACGACGACGAGATCGGGACGGTAGGCGGCGATCGCCTCCACGTTCGGGGTGTAGCCGGAGAGCGCGGTGCGCGGCGCCTGCTTGGGGTAGTTCGACTGGTCGTCGACGGCGATCACCTGCGGGCCGGCGCCGATCGCGAACAGGTCCTCGGTCGCGGTCGGCGAGAGCGACACGATCCGGCTCGGGACGGCGTGGACGCGGCCGGAACGGCCCGTGGCCGCGGCGGCGAGAGAGACGACGAAGAGGGCGGCGGCGAGCGCCGCGAGAACGGCGAGAGAACGGCGAAGCAACGAATCCTCCTTCCGCGAGGGGTTCGGTTGACGCGGCGGGCGGCAGGTCTTCTGACTCGGGGCTCCCTCCCCCGCCGCCTTCCCAGGTCGCGACCCAGTGGCGTCGTGGCGGGAGAGCGTCTCCCCTTACAGCGGCGGGACCGTCCCGGACTCGCACCGGAGTTCCCTCACCGCTCGCCGATGTGATGGGAGACTCTAGCATCGGGATCGGTGGCCGCTCGCGCCCTCGCCCTCGACCTCGACGCCGTCCTCGCCGACACGCGCCCGCTCTGGGAGGCGTGGCTCGAGGATGCGACGAGGCGAGCCCGCGTGGAGCTCGAGGTTCCGGAGGATCGCGTCGCCGCCGCGGCGGTGCTCGACGAGCGGCTCGGCGACTGGCGGCCCATGCTGCAGCGGTTCGCCGCCGACCGGGCTCCGGTCTTCTTCCGGCCGCGCGGCGACACGAACGCGCTCCTGCGCCGACTGCAGGAGGCGGGAGCGCGGCTTGCCGCGTTCACCGACGCGCCGCGCGAGCTCGCCGAGATCGCGCTCGCGCACGTCGGCGCCGCGCGGCGGATCGAGACGCTCGGGACGCTGGCGGAGGTGCTGGCCGCGCTCGGCGACGACGCCGTCGTCGTGCGCGGCCGCGACGAGCTCGCGCGAGCGGCGGCGGTCTACCATCTCTGACATGGAGCGAAGCGACCTCTCCGACCGCCGCTTCGACATCCTGCTCGAGCGGCTCGACCGGATCGCCGACGAGCTGGCGAAGATCAACCGCCGGCTCGACAACGACGAGCACTTCCTGCGACTGACGCGCGAGCTCGCGACCTTGAACGAGTCGCTGCAGGCGCTCGCCTACGCCGCCCTCGGCCGCCAGGCGCCGCAGGTGCGCAGACGCCGCGCCGGCTAGCGGGCCCAGCGCGAGACGCTCCGCCTCTCGCGCTGGATCAGACGGACGGTCTTCCCAAGCCGCGAGCGTGTCGCGCTCGCGGCTTACCGCCAGATGTCGAGGACGCCGCTCGTCCGGTGGTCGTTGGCGTTTCCCTCGGGCAGGGCGACGCGGCCGTCGACGACGATCGGGCTGTTCCAATGGCCGGGGCCGGCGGGGAGCGTGGCGACGAGCCTGCCGGTGCCGGGGACGTAGACGCGCAGCCCGCCGCTCGGGTCGTACACCCAGAGCAGGCCGCCGGCGACGACCGGGCTCGTGCCGCCGTTCCGGTTCCGCCACACCCGCCGCAGCCGGCCGCCCTCCAGCACCCACGCGGCGGTGCCGCCGTTGTCGGCTGCGAGCATCCAGGTGCGCCCGCCGCTCCGCCACACCGCGGGCGCCGTGAAGAGCGCGCTGCCCGAGGGCGTCGAGACGATCTGCAGCTCGCCGTCGCGGTGCGCGCCCGGCGCCCGGAGCCGCCGCAGCGAGAGCAGGCGGATCTTCCCGTCCTTGCCGCCCTGCGCGACGAGGTCGGCGCCGAGCAGCACCGGCGAGCTCGAGCCGAGGTCGAGGTCGGCGTCGTTGAGCTGCTCGGTGTTCGCGGGCGTGTAGTTGCCGAGGAGACGCGTCGCGGACGCGTTCAGGAGCAGCACCGAGTCGCCCCAGTCGGTGCGGCCGTTCCAGGGCGCGTTGCCCGTGGCGACGAGGAGCTCCCCGCTCCCCGGGACGACCACCGCGCCCGCCCGGCCCCAGATGGCGGAGTCGCTGGACGGGCAGGAGGCGGGCGCGATCAGGCGCCGCCGGTCGGAGCAGAGCGAGTTCCAGACGTGCAGGAGCCGGCCGCTGCGCCCGTCGACGATCGCCACGTGCCCCTGGTAGGGCGGCTGGTCGCCGATGTAGCCGCCCGTGGTCGCGATCACGTGGCCCCGGTCGAAGTTGAGCGCGGCGGCGATCTTCTCGCGCGCGGGCAGGCGGGTGATCGAGACGCGCCAGGCCGCATGCCCGTCCGCGACCGAGAGCTTCTGGATGCGTCCGTCGGGCGAGGCGGCGTAGATCCAGCGCCGGCTCGGGTCGGCGACCGGGGACGCGGTCGTGATCCGGTAGGTGCCCGCCCAGGAGGCGTAGCCGGGCGGCGTCCACCGCCACAGGATCGACCCGTCGTCGGCGTCGACGGCGAGCGTGATCCCGTAGGTCGTGGTGACGAAGAAGGCGTCGTGCCGCGCCCCGCGGATCGCGACGTCGTGCAGGTAGATCGGCGAGGAGTCGACGGTGCCGGGCAGCAGCACCTGCTGCCGCCGCAGACGCCCGACGGCGCCGACCGTGATCCCGGTCGGAGACGGCGCAGCGTTCGTCCGCCGCGCGTCGTACCCGAAGCGCGTCCAGTCGCGTGCGACCACGAGCGACGTCGCCGCGTCGCCCGCCGCGGACGCGCCGCCGCCCGCCAGAAGCAGGATCGCCGCGGCCGCGACCGCCGCCGTCGCCCCGCCGCGGGGCAAGCCGGTCAGGCGTGGCAGCGGGCCGAGCTCGCGCACGCTCATCGTCCCCATCTTCGCCGCGAGGCGGCGCGGCCCGCTCCTACCGGCTCAGCAGCACCCGGCGCAGCTCGTCCTCCTTCCCGGGCTCGAGGATCGCGAGCACCTGGTCGCCGGCCTGGAGCGTGGTCGAGCCGACGGCGATCTCCGCCTTCCCGTCGCGCATCACCGAGATCAGCCGCGCCCCCTCGGGGAGGGAGAGCTTCTCGACCCGCTTACCGGCGGAGGGCGAGTCGCGGTCGATCTGCACCTCGACGATCTCGAGGTTCTCCTTGCGCAGCTCCAGCAGGTGGATCAGCTCGTGCTCGGGCACCTCGTGCTCGACGAGCGCCATGATGCTCGAGGTGGCGCAGATGGTCGGGGAGATGCCGAGCAGGTCGAAGTGGGCCTGGTTGCGCGGGTCGTTGACGCGGGCGATCGTCTTCGGCACGCCGTAGCGCTCGCGCGCGATCTGGCAGATGACCATGTTGTCCTCGTCGTCGCCGGTGAGCGCGAGCACGATGTCGGGCGGCCGCGCGATCCCGGCGCGCTCGAGCACGTACAGCTCGGTGGCGTCGCCGCGCTGCACCTGGTGCTCGAACTCCTCCTCGAGCCGCTCGAAGCGGTCGGGCCGCTGCTCGATCAGCGTCAGCTCGTGCCCGAGCCGAAGCAGCGAGCGCGCCACGTTCGCGCCCACCTTGCCGCCGCCGGCGACGATCACGTACATCTACGAGGACACCGCCCGCACCGCCGCTGTCGCCCGCGCGGGGAGCTCGCAGGCGCGCACCGCCTCCATCAGCGTGTCGATCGCCACGCTGGTCGGGCAGACGGTGCGCAGGCCACGCTCGGCGTAGAAGCGCGCCCGCGCCGGGTCGAGCACCCGGACGACGACGCACTGCACGCCGAAGCGTTTCTGGGCCACCTGACCGATGACGATGTTCGTGTTGTCGCCGTCCGTCGCGACGACGACCGCGTCCGCCTGCTCGATCCCCGCCTCGCGCAGCAGGTCGACGTCCATACCGTGGCCGACGAGGAAGGCGCCAGGCCAGTGCTCGCCGAGCCGCGTGAGAGCGTCCTCCTTCTCGTCGACGACGACGACCTCCCACCCCTCATTGTGGAGCTGCAGCGCGACCGATGAGCCGACCCGCCCGCAGCCGATCACGAGCGCCTTCATTGCGCGTGCAGCGTAGCGCGCCCGAACCCCCGCTCAGGCGGATGACCCCTCGAGGACTCCCTGCGGGAAGGCGACGATCAGCACCTCCGCCTTCGCCTTGCGCAGGACGTAGTCCACCGTCGGCGAGAAGAAGCGCGACTGGCGGCGCCAGCGCGGCGAGGAGCCGAGCACGATCAGGTCGGCGCCCGCCTCCTCGGCGGCGTCCACGATCGCCTCCCCGATCGACCGCGCCCGCACGGTGCGCCCCACGACGGTGACGCCGTTGTCGGCCCCGAGCGCGGCCGCCTCCGCGAGCGAGGCGGCGGCCTCGGCCTCCCGCTCGGCGAGCGGCGCGTCGAGCGGCAGGTCGAGCGGGACGAGGATCACGTGCAGCGCCTCGACGGTCGCGTTGCGCTCCTGCGCGAGCTTGACCGCGGTGGCGACCATCTCCTCGCCGATGTCGCCCAGCTTCATGGGCACGAGGATCTTCGAGAACACGGGCTCCGGCAGCGCCTGCTCGTCCACCGACTCGACGTGCTCGAGGATCCCCTCGCCGCGGCTGCGCCGCACGAGCAGGAAGACGACGACGCCGCACACAAGCCAGCCGGGGCCTGCGTAGCGGGCGCCGATGTGGGTCGCCATCGCGGCGACGAACACGGCCAGCGTGGCGAGCGCGCCGACGACGCTCGGCAGCGGCACCACGGCGCCGCGGACGCGGATCCCGAGCGGCACCGCGAACGGCCGCCGCAGCTTCGGCTGCGCGATCCGGAGCCGGATCACCGCGAGCTGCGCCGCCGTGAACGCGAGCAGCACGCCGAAGCTGTAGAGGCTCGCGAGGAACGAGACCGGGTCGGTCGCGAACGAGGTGCCGAGCAGGAGCGCGATCGCGATCGCGGCGGCCGAGACGACCGACTGCGGAGAGACGAGCGTCCGGCGGTGCAGCCGACCGAACGCCCGCGGGAGCTGGCCGTGCTCGCCGAGCGAGTACGCGAGCCGGCCGAAGCCCGAGATCGAGGTGGTGGCGGTCGCGAGCAGGATCAGCGCGCCGGTGAGGCCGACGTAGACGCGGAGGACGTGCGCGAAGGAGCCCGGCACGTGCGCCTGGAGCGCGGACACGATCCCCATCAGCGGCGCGCGCTGCCAGTCGGTGCCGAGCTCGGTCGTGCCGTGCGCAGCCGGGAACGCGGACAGTCCGACGAGCGCGATCAGCACGTAGATGACGACCACCGCGCCGATCGCCGTGAAGAGGCTCCGCGGCAGGTCGCGGCCGGGACGCCGCGCCTCCTCGGCCAGGTTCGCGACCGTCTCCAGCCCCGTGTACGCGAGCATCGCGAGCGGCAGCGCGAACGCGATCTCGTGCCAGGACGGCTGCGTGCCGACGTCGAGCCCGCGCGTGAGCGCGTCGCCCGAGAAGAGCAGCGCGAACCCGAGCGCGACGAGCAGGAGCTGCGTGACGAGGTCGAGCAGCGGCACCGCGACGCCGAGGGCGTAGAGCCGGGTTCGGCGCAGAAGCCGCGCGCCCCCGATCGCCGCGACGAGAACGCAGCCGACGACGACGTCGCCGGGATGCCGCGCGATCGCCTGCACGCCGATCGCGAGCCCGAGGTAGTGCGGGAAGAAGAGCGCCGACAGCGCGATCACGATCAGGTAGTCGAGGAACAACGCCCAGCCGGTGAGGAACCCCGCCAGGTCGTTGAAGGCGACGCGGACGAACGTCGCCGCGCCACCCGTCTCGCGGATCGCGGTCGTCCCCTCGGCGTAGGAGAGCGAGACGAGCACGAACAGAAGGCCGATCGCGCCGAGCACCGCCGGCGTCAGGCCGAGCGCATGCAGCGCGACGATCCCGAGCGCGAAGTAGATCGAGGAGGCGATCTCGCCGTACGCGACGGAGGCGAGCGCGGGCGCGTCGAGCACGCGTTGCAGACGCGGGAGCTTGCGGGCCATGCCGCGCGGAGCCTAGCTCCGCTACCGGCGGCGCAGCAGGTAGAGGCGCGCGCAGCCGAGCGCGAGCAGGAGCAGCCCGAACGCGTAGCCGACGCTGCCGCCCCCGGCGCGCGCGGTCTGGACGAGGATCGCGATCCCGAGCCCGACCGCCACGAGCCCGAAGACGAGCACGGCGCGCCGGTAGAGGCGGGAGGTCATGCGGCTGCCGCCTCCCGCGCAGCCACCATCACGCGGCAGGGCGCGTGCTTGAGCACGAAGTCGACGGTGTCCCCGAAGATGGGTCGGCGGCGGGCGGCGAGCCTGCGCCGCCGCGGGCCGCCCATGACGACGATCTCGGAGCCGCGGCGGACCGCCTCGTCGACGATGGCGCGCCCGGCGCTCCGCGCGCGCAGGATGCGCGGGATCACGCGCACCCCGTAGGCCTCGCCGATCGCCCGCGCCTCGTCGAGCTGCTCGTTCGCGACCTGCACCTCGTCCGGGAGGAGGGCGTCGAGCGGCAGCTCGAGCGGCACCTCGATCACGGTGACGGCGACGATCACGGCGCGACGCTCCGCGGCGAGCCGGCAGGCCACGTCCATCGCCTCGTCGGAGGGGTAGCCGGGCGCGACCGGCACGAGGATGTGGCGGTACTCGAGCGCCGCCGCGGGCCCGATCTGCACCGGCGCGCGCACGGTCTCCGTCAGCGGCGCCTGCACCACCCGGCGGCGGTAGACGACGTAGAAGGCGAGGCCGACGAGCAGCCAGCCGAGGCCGGCGTACCGGATCGCGGGGGTCTGGATCACGATCACGAGCCACGAGAGGCCGGTGCCGAGGCCGCCGATCACCGCGAACAGGGGCCAGCGCACGCCGCGCCAGCGCAGGTTGAGCGGCGCGGCGAAGGCGACCTCGTCCCGGTCGCGGTGCTTCATCCGCAGGCGGATCACCGCCGCGTGCGCGACCGTGAACGAGAACGTGGCTCCGAAGGAGTAGATCGCGCCGAGGAACGACGTCTGCCCCGAGAGGGTGAGCAGGATCGGGATCGCGCCCGCGAAGAAGGCGAGCGCGAGCCACGGCGTCTTGAAGCGCGGGTGGATCGTGCGGAAGACGAGCGGGAGCTGCCGGTAGCCGGACATCGCGTACGTGATCCGCGACGCGCCGATCACGCCCGCGTTCGCGCCGATGAGGAGGATCGTCGCGGCGAGGACGCCGAGGTAGATCTGGAGCGCGTGCGTGACGGCCGGGCCGATCCCGAGGTTGTTGACGAGCCCGAGCACCGGGTCGTTCTGGTAGCCGTGCTGGCTGCCGAGCGACTCGGTCGGCGGCAGCGCGAGCAGCGTCGTGAACCCGTGCTGCGCCGTGTGCACGACCGGCATCGCCGAGAGCGCCACCCACGGCAGCGTGAAGTAGATCGCGAAGACCGCGATCGCGACGAAGAGGACGGCGCGGGGGATCGTCCGCACCGGGTCCCGCGCCTCCTCCGACATGTTGGAGACGGTCTCGATGCCCGTGTAGGCGAGCATCGCGACCGGGATCGACAGGAAGAGCTGCCCCCACGTGGGCGCGACCCCGAGGTGGATGTTCGTCGCGAGGATGTGCGGCGAGAAGACGAGCACGACGCCGAGCGCGACGAGCAGGAGCTGCGTCGCGAAGTCGACGACGGCGAGGAGCACGTTGACCTTCGCGGACTCCTGGACGCCGACGACGTTCAGGAGCACGAGCAGGACGATCACCCCGATCCCGACGACGACGTCCCACGGGTTCTGCTTGAGCGGCGCCCAGAACACCGAGAGGTAGTGCGGGACGAAGAACGCCGAGACGGCGATCGTCGCGATGTAGTTCAGCATCTGCGCCCAGGCCGCCTCGAAGGAGACGAGCTCGTTGAAGGCGTGCCGGGCGAAGCTCGAGGAGCCGCCGGCCTCCGGGTAGCGGACGGTGCCCTCGGCGTAGGTGGCGGCGGTGCAGGCGAAGATGAGGCCGGCGACGATGAAGACGACCGGCGTCAGCCCGAGCGCGTAGACGGCGACGACGCCGAGCGCGTAGTAGATCGAGGAGCCGACGTTGCCGTAGGCGGTGGCGAAGAGCGCGTTCGTTCCGAGAACGCGCTCGAGCTGCTGGGCCCGTCTCCGCCTGGCCACGCGCGGACTCTACTCACCGAGACGAGCGGCGCTCTTCGGCAGCGCGGAAGGGCCGGGGAGCGCCTCTCCCCGGCCCGGAGCTCCGCTCGGTCGATTCGCGCCGCTAGCCGTGGATCGAGATCACGACCGGGATGAGCAGGATCGCGACGATGTTCGCGATCTTGATCATCGGGTTGATCGCCGGGCCGGCGGTGTCCTTGTACGGGTCGCCGACCGTGTCGCCGGTGACGGCGGCGGCGTGGGCCTCGGAGCCCTTGCCGCCGTAGAGGCCGTCCTCGATCAGCTTCTTCGCGTTGTCCCAGGCGCCCCCGCCCGAGGTCATCGCGATGGCGAGGAAGAGCCCGGTGACGATCGTCCCGATCAGCAGGCCGCCCAGCATCCGCGCGTTGATGACGCCGACGACGATCGGGAAGACGATCGGCACGAGCGCCGGCGCGATCATCGAGCGGATCGCGGCGCCGGTGACGATGGCGATCGCGCGCCCGTACTCGGGCCGCGCGGTGCCCTCCATGATCCCCGGGTTCTCGCGGAACTGCCGGCGCACCTCCTCGACCACCTGGCCGCCGACGCGGCCGACCGCCTGCATCGCGAGCGACGCGAACAGGAACGGCATCAGGCCGCCGACGAAGAGCCCGGCGATCACCCAGGCGTTCGAGAGGTCGAACGTGAGCCCGGCGAGCGCGGAGCCGGCCTTCGCCTGCTCATGGATGCCGTCCGCGTACGAGCCGAAGAGGACGAGCGCGGCGAGCGCCGCGGAGCCGATCGCGTAGCCCTTCGTGACCGCCTTGGTCGTGTTGCCGACGGCGTCGAGCGGGTCGGTGATCGCGCGCACCTCGGGCGGGAGGTCGGCCATCTCGGCGATGCCGCCCGCGTTGTCGGTGACGGGGCCGTACGCGTCGAGCGCGACGATCAGGCCGGTCATCGAGAGCTGCGCCATCACGGCGACGCCGATCCCGAACAGGCCGGAGAAGTGGTTCGCGAGCAGGATGCCGACCGCGATCACGATCACCGGCGCCGCGGTCGCCTGCATGCCGACGGCGAGGCCCTCGATGATGTTGGTCGCGTGGCCGGTCTGGGACGCGCGCGAGATCGACTTCACGGGGCTCCAGCGGGTGCCCGTGTAGTACTCGGTGATCGCGACGAGCAGCGCGGTCACCGCGAGGCCGATCAGCGCCGACCCGTACAGGTTGCCGAACGAGTAGTCCCCGCTCGTGTCGAACGCCATCGTCACCGGCACGAAGATCACGGCGGAGATGACGGTGGCGACCACGACCGCGCGGTAGAGCGCGTTCATGATGCTGCCGCCCTCGCGGACGCGGGCGAACTGGACGCCGATGATCGAGGCGACGATCGAGACGCCGCCGATCGTGAGCGGGTAGAGCCACAGGTGCGTGCCGGTCGCGGCTGCGGAGCCGGTGATCCCGAGCAGCATCACGGCGACCGCGGTGACGGCGTAGGTCTCGAACAGGTCTGCCGCCATCCCGGCGCAGTCGCCGACGTTGTCGCCGACGTTGTCGGCGATCACGGCCGGGTTGCGCGGGTCGTCCTCCGGGATGCCCGCCTCGATCTTGCCCACGAGGTCGGCGCCGACGTCGGCGGCCTTCGTGTAGATGCCGCCGCCGAGACGCGCGAACACCGAGATCAGCGATCCGCCGAAGGCGAGCCCGACGAGATCCTTGATCGCCGAGTGCGCCGAGTGGCCGAGCCAGTCGGTGAGCGCCCAGTAGTAGCCGGCGACGCCGAGCAGCCCGAGCCCGACGACGAGGAGCCCGGTGACCGAGCCGGCGCGGAAGGCGACGTTGAGCGCCCGCGGGAGCCCGCTGCGGGCGGCCTCCGCCGTCCGGACGTTCGAGCGCACGGCGACGTTCATGCCGATGAAGCCGGCGGCGGCGGAGAAGGCCGCCCCGATCACGAAGCCGACGGCCGTCCCCCACCCGAGCGAGTGGTAGAAGCCGAGCAGCAGGAACGGGACGATCGCGACGAGCGCGATGGTCGTGTACTGGCGGCGCAGGTAGGCCGCGGCCCCCTCCTGCACGGCGCGGGCGATCTCCTGCATGCGCTCGGTTCCCGCCGGCCGCCTCAGCAGCCAGCTCGTGAGCCCGAGGCCGTAGACGACCGCCGCTCCTGCGCAGAGGAGAGCGAACAGCACTGCGTGATGCATGAACCAGCTCATGAGGTGGTGGCTCTCCCTCTCGAACGAAGCGCGTCACAAAGTCAGCGCCGAGAGTCTCTCGGCGCGGGTCGGGTTGTAGCACACCCGGCGGCCGGAGGATGTCACGAACGCGCCCTCGGCCGCCGGCGGAGGCGCGCGCGAGCCACCGTACCGGGAGCCTCGAGCCCCGCGTCACGAGCCCTGCGTCTGCGTCCGCCCCGCCGCCCAAGCCAAGTAACAGAGTGTTACAAGGTGCTCGTGGCGCGGCGCTCGGGAGCCCGCAGCTCGAGGTCGAGCGGGCGCGGAGCGGGCGCCCTACGCGCTCTCGGGGGACGGCGGCTCGGCGGGAGGGCTCTCCTTCGGCGAGGTGGCGGCGTCGGCGAACGCGAGCTGGAGGCCGGCGATCGCCTGCCGCACGTCCCGCGCGGGCTCCTCCGGCAGAAGCGGGACGAGCGCCTTGAGCGCCTCGATCGCGAGCCGCGCCTGCCCGAGGTCGCGCGCCTCCGGGGCGAGCTTCGCGTAGCCGAGCGAGGCGAGCAGCGAGCACGTCTGCACGAGCAGGTCCGCGACCTTCGCCTTCCGCAGCTCGGCCACGAGGTCCTCTGGCCGCGGCCTCTGCGCCTGCTCGGCCCCCTGCCCCTGCGTCTGCTCAGCCCGTGACTCGCTCACCCCAGCGCACCTGCTCGGCGAAGATCTGCTCCATCGTCGCCCCCTCGCGATGGCGGGCGATCTGGCGCTCGGCGGCGTTCCGCTCCGGCACCGCGAGCCACGACGCGGCGCCGAGCTCCTCCGCCACCGGCAGCACCCATTCGACGAGCTGCTCGAGCCGCGCCCGCGCCGGCACCACCTCGCCCCGCTCGAGGTCGATCAGCTCGCCGGAGAGCCCGTGCCGGATCGCGCGCCACAGGTTCTCCTCCAGCAGGCGGTGCGGCTGGTCGACGAGCGGCTCGCCCTCGTCGAGCGCGCGCGCCACGCGCGCCGTGAGCGCGTAGCACAGCGCGGCGAGCGAGCGCGCCTCCCCGAGGTCGGGCTGCGCGTCGCAGATCCGGATCTCCACCGTCGGGAAGACGAGGTGCGGCCGCACGCTCCACCAGATCTGGGTGTGCTCGGTGACCGAGCCCGTCTCGTAGAGGAAGCGCACGTAGCCCTCCCATTCCCGCCAGCTCGCGAACGCGTCCGGGATGCCGCAGCGCGGGAACATGCGCGTGAACACCTGGGTGCGGGAGGAGTGGAGGTGCGTGAAGACGCCCTCCACGAAGGGCGAGCTCGCCGAGAGCGCGAGCAGCTCCGGCAGGAAGGCGCGCAGCGCGCTGCACACCCGGACCGCCCGGTCGGGCCCGTTGACGCCGACGTGGACGTGGAGGCCGAACGTGTTGTTGCGCCAGACGACGTAGCGGAGGATCTCGTCGTTGCGGCGGTAGTGCGGCGTGTCGATGATCCGCTGCTCCTGCCACGGGCTCCACGGATGGGTGCCGACGGCGGAGAGGCCGATGCCGAGCCCGTCGGCGAGGGCTCGGAGCTGGGCGCGCCGCTCCTCGAGCCGCGCGGCGGCGTCCGCGAACGTCTCGCAGCGGCCGGTGCGCACCTCGACCTCCGAGGCGATCAGCTCGCCGACGAGGTGCGGCTCAAGCTCGGTGCCGGCCGCCGCCGCCTGCACCTCCTCGAAGCGGTTGACGAGCCCGAGCGTCGACGGGTCGAGCAGCGCGAACTCCTCCTCCACCGCGACGGTGAAGTCCGGCACCTCCTCGAAGGCAGCTCGCGACTGCTCGAGCAACTCGTCGTAGCTCACCCGCTGCTCGTCGCCCACGCGTGAAGCGTAGTCGCCCGACGCGCCCGGAATCAGGCGGAGGCCGACGCGAGCAGCCGCTCCGCCACCGCGACCCAGCTCCAGCGCCGCTCCGCGGCGCGCCGGGCCGCGAGCCCGAGCGCCCGCCGCCGCTCCTCGGGCAGCGCCAGCAGGTCGGCGAGCCGCTCCCGCAGCGCCGCCGCGTCGCCCGACGGGAAGGCCGCGAGGCGCGCGTCCGCCGGGCCGTACTCCTCGGCGATGCCGGCGGCGACCTCCGCGAGACCGGAGTGGTCGGCGAGAAGCGGCGGCACGCCGGCCGCGGCGGCCTCGGCGGCGACCATCCCGAACGCCTCCGGGAAGATCGACGGGACGACCGCGACGTCGCAGAGCGGCAGCAGATGGACGAGGTGACGGTGCTCGAGCTGCCCCGTGAAGAGCGTGCCGGGAGGCGCGAGCGCCTCCAGCGTCGCCCGGTGGTCGCCGAAGCCGGCCACGACCGCGCGCGCGTCCAGGCCGCGCAGCGCCTCGAGCAGGACGTGCACGCCCTTGTTCTCGATCAGCTTGCCGACGTAGAGGACGGTCGGCCGCTCCTGCGCGAAGAAGGCGGCGAAGCGCTCGGCGTTGCCGTCGTCGGGGCGCCGCTCGTCGGCGTTGCCGGGGTTCGGCGGGTCGCGGCGCGCCTCCTCGAGCAGCCGCGCGAGCGCCTCGGCCCGCGGCTCGGGACGGAACTCCTCCGGGTCGACGCCCGGAGGGACGACGTGGACGCGATCGACGTGCCCGACGACGTCCTCGAGCACGCGCCGGATGTGCTCCGAGCCGACGTAGACGGCGCGGGCGCGGGCGAGCGCCTCGGCGCCCCAGCGCTCGAGGTCGGGGCGCCCGCGCATCGCGTACTCGAGCTCCGACCCGTGCGCCTTGACCGCGAACGGCGCCCCGGTCGCCGCCGCGACGGGCCCGCCGAGCAGGACGTGGTTGGCGAACACGAGGTCGGCGGGAAGCCGCTCCCGCAACGCCGCCGCGTTCGCCTCGACGTACGCGGCGCGCTGCGCGGCGCTCATGTCCTGCAAGAGGCGCGCCTCCAGCCCTTCGTAGCGGTCGAGCACGAACACGGGCAGAAGCCGCTCCGGCAGCTCGGGCACGACCACCTCCGCGCCGCCGAGGTCGTAGCGCTCGGGGTGGCGCTCCTGGCAGACGACGGTCACCTCGTGCCCGGCGCGGCTCCACGCCCGCGCGAGCGCGCGCGTGTAGACGTTCGAGCCGGTACCGCCGAGCAGGTAGCCGTGCCAGAGCAGGATCCGCACGGCCGCAGGCTAGTGGGCGGCCCCTCCGTCAGGTCAGATGGAAGTAGAGCGCGTACAGCAGCTCGACCGCCGGGTTCGACGTGTGCACCGTCACGTCCGGGGGCGTCTCGAGCAGCGCCTCCGAGTAGTTGAAGATGATCTTCACGCCGGCGGCGACGAGGTCGTCGGCGGCCTGCTGCGCCGCGTGCGCGGGCACGGCGAGGACGCCGATGACGATGTTCTTCTCGCGCACGAGGTCGGCGAGCCGGTCGTAGGGAGCGACCTCGCCGTTGCCGATCGGCTTCCCGATCTTCTCCGGGTCGATGTCGACGACGGCGGCGATCGTGATCCCGTGCTCGGCGAAGATCGGCGAGGAGGCGATCGCCTGGCCGAGCCGACCCGCGCCGACGAGGGCGATGTTGTGCTGGCCTTGGGTGCGGAGGATCTTGCGGATCTCGTCCAGCAGCGAGTCGATGTTGTAGCCGACGCCCCGCTTGCCGAACTTGCCGAACCCCGAGAGGTCGCGTCGGATTTGCGTCGCGTTGATGTTCGTGTACTCGGCGATCTCCTGCGAGGAGATCCTGGTCTTGCCCATCTTGCGCGCCTGCGTCAGCACCTGGAGGTACCGGGACAAGCGCGCAGCGACGCCCACCGTCAGCCGATCCGCCACACGTCCTCCGTCCGTCGACTTCGTAACAGCGCCGGGTGTTGTACCAGCGCGCGCTACCGGCCTGCTTGTGCAACCGCGCGCCGGAACGCGTCCTCCTGCACGAAGTACGTGAAGCGGCGGCGTCCGTCGATCTCGACGACCGGGATCCACTCGCGGTATGCCGCCTCGAGCGCCGGGTCGCCGTCGATCGCGACCTCGCGCAAGTCGAAGCGGAGCTCCTCACGCAGGGCGCGCACCGTGGCCAGCGCCCGCTCGCAGAGGTGGCAGCCCGCTGCGTGGAAGACGACGACGCTGGCCATCGCGCTGCGCCGTGCGGCTACGGGTAGATGCCGCGCGTCACCGTCGCCTCGGCGACGCGCTGCACGGCGAGGCCGTAGGCGGCGACGCGCATCGGCAGGTTGCGGCTCTCCGCCGTCTCCCAGGTCTCGTCGAACGCGCGG
>JADGHP010000011.1 GCA_019683855.1 Thermoleophilia bacterium | reverse complement strand
CTCCAGCTCGCGCGTCCAGCAACCGAGCGCGTACCGGGCGCCGAGCGCGCGTGCCTGCGGCTCCCGCAGCATCTCCCGCTGCGCCTCCGACAGCGGCCCCGGGCCGCCGAGCTGGTGCGCCGCGAACCGGAGCAGGTCGCCCACGGTCGACCAGAGGCCGCCGGAGGGCAGCCGCTCCACCGGATACGCGTCGGCGTCGACGGGCCGCTGGCCCGACTCGCCCGCCTGGACGTGCCCCAGCGCGTGCAGCGCGGGCTCCTCGAACGAGGTCGCCGCGAGGCCGAGCGGGTCGAGCACGCACGCCCGCATCGCCTCCGCGAACGGCAGCCCGCACGCCGCCGCGCACGCTTCGCCGACCGCCCGGTAGCCGGCGTTGCTGTACGACCAGAGGCCGCGGGCAGGCTCCGGCAGCGGCTCCGGCGACTCGCAGCGCCAGCCGGCCGTGTGCGAGAGCAGCGCGCGCGGCGTCGGCCCGGCCGCGAGCGGCGCGTCCAGGTCGAGCGAGAGCGCGGCGAGAGACGCCGTGAACCACTTCGTGACCGAGGCGATGCGGAACGGCGTCGAAGGAGTCACCGGCTGCTCGCGCCCGAGCGCGAGCACGCCGTCGGCTGCGAGCTCGACCTCTCCGCCGATGAGGAGCCCGGCGGCGACCCCCGGGACGCCCGTGCGCCGCCGCGCCTCGCGGACGATCTCGGCCAGCTCCCCTCGCGGAATCGCGCTTCCCATGCGAGATTCCGCTACCCTACCCGCGACCCAGCCTCGGCTCGCGCTGCGTTCCTTGGCGCCGCGGGCGGAGGCTCGGGAGGCGACGAGAGAAGGAGACGAGATGGCCCTCACCAAGGAGCAGAAGCGGGAGATCATCGCCAAGCACGGACGCAGCGAGGCCGACACGGGCTCACCGGAGGTGCAGATCGCGATGCTCACGCAGCGGATCAACGAGCTGACCGAGCACCTGCGCACGCACAAGCACGACCACTACTCGCGTCGCGGGCTGCTCAAGCTCGTCGGACGCCGCCGCCGCTTCCTGAACTATCTCCAGAAGCGGGATCTCGAGGGCTACCGTGCTCTCATCAAGGAGCTCGGCCTGCGCCGCTAGCTCCCACACCGCTGACGGAGGGCGGAGGTTTGAGCGAGCTCCCTCGGGGTTTGCCCCGGAAGCGGGGAGCTGACTCAAACTCCCGCCCTCCACAGGCACGAGCAGAGTGGAGGACAATCGAATGAGTATCGCGACCGAGCGCCGGGCGCAGGTCTCCGTCCGGGTCGGCAACCAGGAGGTCACCTTCGACACCGGCAAGCTCGCGAAGCAGGCGGACGGCGCCGTCGTCGTCCGCTCCGGCGACACGATGGTGCTCGCCACCGCGCAAGGGCGTCCCGAGACGCGGGAGGGAGCCGACTTCTTCCCGCTCACCGTCGACGTGGAGGAGCGGATGTACGCCGCCGGGAAGATCCCCGGCGGCTTCTTCAAGCGCGAGGGCCGTCCGACCGAGCGGGCGATCCTGACCGCGCGCATGATCGACCGCCCGATCCGGCCCCTCTGGCCGAAGGGCTTCCGCAACGAGGTGCAGGTGATCTGCACCGTGCTCAGCGCGGACATGGTCACCGCGCACGACATCCTGTGCATCAACGGCGCCTCGGCCGCCCTGATGATCTCGCCGCTGCCGTTCCTCGGGCCGGTCGGCGCCGTGCGGATCGGGCTGATCGACGGCAACCTCGTCGTCAACCCGACGCTGCGGGAGCTGGAGGACGAGTCGAAGCTCGACCTCACCGTCGTCGGCACCAAGGAGGCGCTGACCATGGTGGAGGCCGGCGCTCACGAGGTGCCCGAAGAGACGATCCTCGCCGCGTTCGAGCTCGCGCACGGCGAGATCGTGAAGCTCTGCGAGGCGCAGGAGGAGCTGCGCCGCCAGGCGGGCAAGCCGAAGTGGCTCGACCTCGACCTGTACGACGAGCTCGAGCGCGAGCACGGCCAGGCCCTCTGGGAGCGCATCCAGGAGGTCGGGCTGCGCGAAGCGGGCGCGTTCGTGGATGAGCTCGCCGCGCGGCTGTGCCCGCCGATCACGATGGAGTCCACCGACGAGGACATCACCCGCCAGACGCAGGTGCGCTCGGCGCTCGCGATGCTGCTCGAGAAGCAGCGCGCTCTCGCAGTCGAAGGGCCGGTCCGGGAGCAGTTCGGCGAGGAGCTGCGGGCGCTCACCGACGCCGAGCAGGACTCGAAGCAGCTGCGCGCGGCGAAGCGCCAGCTCCTCTTCGACCGGATCGTGGAGGAGGTGCAGCTGCCGTTCCCGGTGGGCCCGGCCGCGATCGACCCCGAGACCGGCGAGCAGCTCCCGCCGGTGAAGGACAGCCTGACGCGCTCCTACGCGAAGAAGGCGTGCGAGTCGATCTACAAGGACATGGTGCGGCGCAAGATCGCCGTCGAGAAGCGGCGACCGGACGGACGCGGCACCGAGGAGATCCGGCCGATCGAGATCGAGGTCGGCGTCAACCCGCGCGCGCACGGCTCCGGCCTGTTCACGCGCGGCCAGACGCAGATCCTCTCCTCGCTCACGCTCGGCACCGCGAAGGAGGGGCAGCGGATCGACGACCTCTCCCTCGAGGAGGAGCGCCGCTACATGCACCACTACAACTTCCCGCCCTTCTCGGTCGGGGAGACGGGCTTCATGCGCGGCCCGAAGCGGCGCGACATCGGCCACGGCGCGCTCGCCCAGCGGGCGCTCGAGCCGGTGATCCCGACGCCCGAGGAGTTCCCGTACACGATCCGCATCGTCTCCGAGACGCTCGAGTCGAACGGCTCCTCCTCGATGGGGTCGGTCTGCGGCTCGACGCTCTCCCTGATGGACGCCGGCGTGCCGATCAAGGCGCCCGTGGGCGGCATCGCGATGGGCCTCGTCAAGGAGGGCGACGACTACGTGATCCTGACCGACATCCAGGGCGCGGAGGACCACCTGGGCGACATGGACTTCAAGGTCGCCGGCACCCGGGAGGGCATCACCGCGCTCCAGATGGACATCAAGATCACCGGCGTCACGCAGCAGATCATGCGCGACGCGCTCGCGCAGGCCCGGCGCGCGCGCGAGTTCATCCTCGACCGCATGCTCGAGGTGATCCCGGAGTCGCGGCCCGAGCTGGCGGCGAACGCGCCGCGAATCACGTCGATCAAGATCGAGCAGGAGCAGATCGGCCTCGTCATCGGCAAGGGCGGCGAGACGATCCGCGGCCTCGAGTCCGACCACGACGTCCAGATCGACATCGAAGAGGACGGCACGATCCTCATCTACGCCACCGAGGGCACGAAGGCCGAGGCGGCGATCTCGGCGATCCGCGCCCTCACCAAGGAGCCGGAGGTGGGGGACACCTACACCGGCAAGGTGGTGAAGACGACCCAGTTCGGCGCCTTCGTCGAGCTGAAGAAGGGCACCGACGGGCTGCTGCACGTCTCCAACGTGGGGCCCGGCCGGATCGGGCACATCGAGGACGTGATGAGCCGCGGCGACGTCGTGGACGTCGTCGTGCAGGAGGTCGACCGTGCGCGGGGCCGGATCGGGCTCAAGCTGATCGCCAAGCACGAGAACGGCCAGCTCGTGCAGCCGGAGGAGCTCGTGGAGCGGGCCAAGAACGCGCCGCCGCGGCCCTCCGAGGAGGAGCGGCCCCGCGGCGAGCGCGAGCGGCGCCGCGGCGGCCGCGGCCGCGGTCCGCGCCGCGAAGGCGAAGGCGGCGAGAGCTGACCGCGCCGGGAGGGGCGGACCGCTCGCGGTCCGTCCCTCCCGGCGTCGATCCCGCGTTTCAGACCTGCGTTTCAGAGGCGCGCGGGCTTCTCACCCACGCCCTGCCTGGGGCGCAGCGCCGCCGCGTGCGGGGGTGCGGCGTCCTTCGTTCGAGGGAGTTGCCAAGCTGACAACTCATGAGTCAGCGGCTCGCTGCCGATGACACATGTGGACGAGGTTCGTGCTGTGGCTACCCCATCCCTTCCCCCGATCTCCCCCTTGCGGGGCCTGCTCGAGGTCACGCGCCTGCTCCGCGCGCCGGAGGAGCTTCCCGAGCTGCTCGCGGCGATCGCGCGCGCCATCGGGGAGTCGCTCGGCTACGGCACCGTCGCGATCAACCTCTACCGGCCCGAGTGGGACGACTTCTGCGTCACCACCGTGTACGGCAACGAGGAGGCGCGCGAGGCGCTCGTCGGCCAGGTGAGAAGGAGCGACGACTGGGACCGGCTGCTCGCGCCCGAGTTCTTCCGCCGCGGCGCGTACGTGATCCCGAGCGGCGCGGTCGACTGGGCCGCGATGGGGACGGCCTACATTCCGCGGGGAGAGCGGGGGCGAGATCCGGACGCCTGGGACCCCGAGGACGCGCTGTTCGCGCCTATGCGCCACCAGGACGGACACCTGCTCGGGATCATCTCGCTCGACGAGCCCGCGAGCGGACGCAGACCTACAGACGAGGAGCTCGACGTGCTCGTCGCGCTCGCCGACCACGCCGCGCTCGCGGTGCAGGCGGCTCAGGAGGCGGCGCAGGCCGCGCGGCACCGGCGAGCGCTCGAGGAGCTGCTCGCCGTATCGTCGCGGCTCACCGGCGAGGCGGCGGCCGACGAGATCCTGCGACGGGTGTGCACCGCCATCCGGGACGCGCTCGGCTTCCAGAACGTCTGCGCCACGCTCGTCGACGAGGAGACCGGCCGCCTCGTGCCCCACGCGACCGCCGGCTGGCGCCTCGACGATCCGGCGGTCGTCGAGCCGCTCTACCTGCACGAGGTCGAGCCCCTCCTCGACCGCACGTTCCTACGCGAGGGGTGCTACCTGCTGCCGAACGAGGAGGCGCGCCGCCGCTTCCCGCCGGGGCGAGCCCTGTACGCGTCGCAGCTCAACGGCCGGGGGCCCTGGGCGTGGAACCGCCACTGGCTGCTCGTGCCGCTCCGCGACGGCGACGGCGGCCTCCTCGGCCTGATCTGGGTGGACGACCCGGATGACCGGCTGCTCCCGTCCGCCGACCGACTGCAGGCGCTCCGGATCTTCGCCAACGACGCGGCGGCGGCGCTCGTCTCCGGGCGGCACCTGCACGAGCTGCGCTTCCTGGCCGACCACGACCCGCTCACGCGTCTCCTCAATCGTCGCGCGTTCGTCGAGCGGCTCGACGGCGAGGTGGCGCGGGCGATCCGCTACGGCCGCTCCCTCGGGCTCGTCCTCGCCGACCTCGACGGCTTCAAGCAGCTGAACGACCGCTTCGGGCACGCCACCGGGGACGAGGCGCTCCAGGTGTTCGCGGGCGTGCTCGCACGGGCGCTGCGGAAGAGCGACTGCGCGTTCCGGATCGGCGGCGACGAGTTCGCGATGCTGCTCGCGGAGGCGAGCGACGACGACGCCCGCGAGGTCGTGCAGCGCACCCAGCGCCTGCTCGAGGAGGCGGGTGACGAGCGGCTCGCCGGCGTCACCGCCAGCTTCGGTTGCGCCTCCTGCCCCGACGACGCCACCGACGCGGAGGCGCTCTTCCGCCTCGCAGACGCGGCCCTCTACGAGGCGAAGCGGACGGGCAGCGGCCTCCACTTCGTGGCGTAGTCGGGGCCGCGGCGGGCCGCTCGATACGATCGGCCCGTGCAGAAGGTCGTCCTCACGGAGCTCGACTCCGGCGAGCGCGTCGTCTCGGAGCGCGTCTCCAGCGTACGGTCGGTGGCGCTCGGATTCTGGATCGGCGTCGGCTCCCGCGACGAGCGCGACGACCGCGCCGGGGTGTCGCACTTCATCGAGCACCTCCTCTTCAAGGGCTCGCGGCAGTTCGACGCGCGGCAGATCGCCGAGACGTTCGACGCGATGGGCGCGGAGCTGAACGCCGCCACCTCGCGCGAGCACACCGTCGTCTACGCGCGCGTGCCCGACCGGCACGTCGAGACGGCATTGGCGGTGATGACCGACATGGTGTTCGCGCCGACGTTCGCCGACGTCGACCAGGAGCGCGAGGTCGTGCTCGAGGAGATCGCCATGTACGAGGACACGCCGCAGGAGCTCGTCCACGATCTTCTCTCCGAGGCGGTGTTCGGCGCGCACCCGCTCGGGAGGCCGGTGATCGGCACGGCGGAGGTGATCTCGAACGTCAGCCGGCGCGCCCTCGCCGCCCACCACCGCGCGGCGTACACCGGCGGCAACATCGTCGTCGCAGCCGCCGGGAACATCGCCCACGATCGCCTCGTCGCGCTCCTGCAGCGCTGCGAGCGGCGCAGCGGCGCCCGCGCGAGCGCGGCGACGCGCCTGCACCGCCCGCTCACGCGGCTGCCGGAGCCGGGACTGCGCTTCCAGCGCAAGGACACCGAGCAGTACCACGTCTGCCTCGGCGCGACCGGCATCTCGCGCTCCGACCGGCGTCGCTTCGCCGCGTCGCTCCTCGACGGCATCCTCGGCGGGTCGGCGTCCTCGCGGCTGTTCCAGGAGATCCGCGAGAAGCGCGGCATGGCGTACTCCGTCTACAGCTTCCTCTCGCAGTACACCGACACCGGCCTCGTCGGCGTCTACGTCGGCACGCGCGAGGAGAACCTCGCCGCCTGCGTGGAGATCTGCGTGGAGCAGATCGCCGAGGTCGCGGCCGGGCGCCTGCGGACAGGGGAGCTGGAGCGGGCGAAGGAGAACCTCAAGGGACGGATCCTGCTCTCGCTCGAGTCGACCTCGAACCGCATGAGCCGACTCGGCAAGGCGCTCGTCTCCGATACGGAGCTGCTGACGCTGGAGCGCGTGATGGCGGAGATCGACGCGGTCGATCGCGAGGAGCTGGCGGAGCTGGCGGCTGTGCTGCTGCCGCCGGAGCGGCTTGCCGCCGCGGGAGTCGGTCCCGACGAGGGCGCGTTCCGGCGCGCCGTGGGCGCCGCGAACGACGGGCTGCTGACGCGAGCCGCGGCATGAGGATCGCCGTCCTCGGCGCCGGCGGCAAGGTCGGACGCGTGCTCGTGCCCGCCCTCGAGCGCGGAGGCCATGAGGTGCGCGCGATCGGTCGCGGCGACCCGGTCGACGTGGCGGGGCTGGACGCCGCCGTCGACTTCACGACGCCCGACGCGGGGCCCGGGAACGTGCGCGCCTGCCTCGAGCAGGGCGTCCCGTGCGTCGTGGGCACCACCGGGTTCGACCTCGCCCCGCTCGGCGAGATCGCCCGCGAGCGGGGGATCCCGCTCTTCCACGCACCGAACTTCGCGATCGGCGCGGTGCTCATGATGCGCTTCGCCGCCGAGGCCGTCGCGTACCTGCCGCGCGCCGAGATCGTCGAACTGCACGCCGAGAGCAAGCGCGACGCGCCCTCCGGCACCGCGAAGGCGACCGCGGCGCTCATGGGCGGCGACCCGCCGATCCACTCGGTGCGCCTCCCCGGCCTCGTCGCCCACCAGGAGGTGCTGCTGGGCGGCGAGGGCCAGCTGCTCACGATTCGGCACGACACGACGTCGCGGGAGGCGTTCGTGCCCGGCGTCCTGCTCGCGCTCTCGCGGCTGTCGGAGCTGCCGCCCGGGCTGACCGTCGGTCTCGACGCGCTGCTCTGACCCCGAGGCGCCCCGGAGCGCGCCGTGCGTGAGGGATAGTGTCCGAGATGCGAAGCCAGGCAGCCGAGCTCGTCTTCGACGAGGCTACCAAGCAGTACCCGGGACGGCCCGAGCCCGCCGTCGACCGGCTCTCGCTCACGGTGCCGGCAGGAGAGATCTGCGTCCTCGTCGGCCCCTCGGGCGGCGGCAAGACCACGGCGCTCAAGCTCGTCAACCGGCTGATCCCGCTCTCGAGCGGGGACATCCGGATCGACGGCACGAGCATCCTCGACCTCGACCTCGTCACGCTGCGACGCGG
This sequence comes from Thermoleophilia bacterium, assembly GCA_019683855.1. Lineage (GTDB taxonomy): Bacteria > Actinomycetota > Thermoleophilia > Gaiellales > Gaiellaceae > Palsa-739. Next base: position 16,468 of record JADGHP010000011.1, on the reverse strand, counting down.
GATCGGCTACGTGATCCAACAGGTCGGCCTCTTCCCGCACATGACCGTGGAGGAGAACATCGCGACCGTGCCGCGCCTGCTCGGCTGGTCGCGGCAACGGATCCGCGAACGCGTCCTCGAGCTGCTCGAGCTCGTGGGTCTCGACCCGGACCACGACCGGCGTCGCTACCCGGCGCAGCTCTCCGGCGGCCAGCAGCAGCGGGTCGGGCTGGCGCGGGCGCTCGCCGCCAACCCGCCGCTCATGCTGATGGACGAGCCCTTCGGCGCGATCGACCCGATCGTCCGCGCGCGGCTGCAGGAGGAGTTCCTCCGCCTGCAGCGGGAGCTCGGCAAGACCGTGGTCTTCGTCACGCACGACATCGACGAGGCGATCAAGCTCGGCGACCGAATCGCGATCCTCCGCGAGGGTGGGAGGCTCGCGCAGTACGACACGCCGGCGCGGATCCTCGCCGAGCCCGCCGACGAGTTCGTCGCGCAGTTCGTCGGCGCCGACCGGGCGCTGAAGGCGCTCACGTTGCGGACGCTCGGCGACCTCGACCTGCGTCCCGGGACCTGGCTGCCCGGCCTGCCGCGAGTCCCGGTGGCAACGACGCTCCGCGACGCGCTCGCCGTCCTCGTCGCGGAGGGACACGAGCGGCTGATCGTCGTCGACGAGGCGGGGGAGCCGCTCGGCACCGCGACCCGCGACGACCTCCTCGCATGAGAGCCCCGCTCGCAGCAGGCCCCGTGATCCCGAGCTTCGGGCAGGGCAGCGCGTGCGAGCGGACGAACGGCTGGTGGTGCACCGACTGGCTCCGCGACCACTGGGGCGACACGTTGCAGCCTGCGCTGCTCCAGCACGTCGAGCTGTCGCTGATCGCGGTGGCGGTCGGCTTCGCCATCGCGTCGGCGCTCGCGATCGCCGGCTTCCGCTTCCGGCTCGTCGACGCGCCCGTGGGCGCGCTCGCGGACTTCCTCTACACGATCCCGAGCCTCGCGCTCTTCCAGCTCCTCGTCCCGCTCACAGGTCTCACCGAGACGACCGTCGAGATCGCGCTCGTCTCGTACACGCTCCTCGTCCTCTACCGGAACATGGTGGAGGGACTGCGCGGCGTCCCGGCCGACGTGCTCGAGGCGGCGCGCGGAATGGGGCTGACGCGCGTGCAGACGTTCGTCCGGGTCGAGCTCCCGCTCGCGGCGCCGGCCGTGCTCGCCGGGCTGCGCATCGCCACGGTCTCGACGATCTCGATCGCCACGGTCGCCGCGTTCGTGATCCCGAAGGGGCTTGGCGAGCCGATCTTCGTCGCGCTCAACCAGAACCTGTTCAAGACGGAGATCCTGGCCGCAGGCGGGCTCGCCGTCGCGCTCGCCCTCACCGCCGACGGGGTGCTCGTGCTCGCGCAGCGCCTCCTCACGCCGTGGAGCAGGCTCCGGTGACGCTCGCGGACGCCTTCACGCCCGGGACGTTCGTGGACGCGTTCCGCTTCATGCCGGATCACGCCGGTCTCCTGCTCTCGAAGACGGCCGAGCACATCGAGCTCTCGTTCGCGGCGCTCGGGATCGCGCTCGTCCTCGCGCTTCCGCTCGGCCTTTGGCTCGGACACCGCCACCGGGGGCTGTTCGTCGCCGTGAGCGTGTCGAGCCTCGGGCGGGCGCTACCCAGCGTCGCTGTGATCGCCTTCGGGATCACGCTGCTCGGCGTCGGCTTCTGGAACAACACCGCGGCGCTCGTCGTGCTCGCCGTGCCGCCGATCCTCACGAACGCGTACTTCGCGGTCGACGGCGTCGACGCGAACGCGGTGGAGGCGGCGCGGGGGATGGGGCTGACCGAGCTCCAGATCCTGCTCCGGATCGAGCTGCCGCTCGGGCTCGCCCTCGTCGTCGCGGGCGTCCGGATCGCGGCCGTGTTCGTGATCGCCACGGCCACGATCGCGGCCATCGCGGGAGGCGGAGGGCTCGGCGAGATCATCGTCAACCAGGCGAGCTACGGGCTCGCCGGGGTCGTCGCGGCCTCTCTGTGCGTCTCGGCGCTCGCCTTCCTGACCGCGCTCGCGCTCGGCCTCGTGCGCCGCGCGGTGTCGCCGAGAGGGGTGCGGCGGGCATAGGGTGGACGACGGAGGCACATCGAGAGAGGAGGCATGGATGGTCAGGAAGCACACGCGGCGCGCCGCCAAGGCGGCGTTCGCCATCTCGTTCGCGGTCGCGCTGCTCCTCGGCCTATCGGCACAGGGCGGCGCCGCGGCCGGCTCGCGGCCCGCCGGTGCGGCGGACGCCCAGCAGGCGCGGGCGCGGGAGGCCAAGCCCACGATCGTCCTCGGCACGAAGAACTTCACCGAGGAGTTCATCCTCGGCCAGCTCTACGGCCAGGCGCTCGAGGCGAAGGGCTACAAGGTGGTCTACAAGGGGAGCATCGGTAGCTCGGAGCTGGCGGACGCGGCGATCACGAGCGGGAAGATCAACTTCTATCCCGAGTACACGGGCGTGATCGTGCTCGATCTCGCCAAGCAGTCCTCGCCGAAGACCGCCGCGGCGACCTACGCGGCGGCGAAGCGCTTCGAGGAGACGCGGGGCCTGACGCTGCTCGAGCCGACGCCGTTCTCCGACACCGACTCGTTCGGGATGCTCGCCTCGACCGCGCGGAAGCTCGGAGTGAAGACGATCGCCGACATGAAGAAGGTGGGCTCGTTCACGTTCGCCGGCTTCCCCGAGTGCCGGACGCGGATCACCTGCCTGCTCGGGCTCAAGCAGATCTACGGGCTGACGCAGGCGAAGTTCGTGCCGCTGGCGAGCATCAGCGTCTACACGCTGCTCGACCAGCACAAGGTGACGGCGGGCGACGTGTTCTCGACCGACCCGCAGCTCCAGAGCGGCACGTACACGATCCTCAAGGACACCAAGCACATCTTCGGCTTCCAGAACGTGGCGCCCGTGGTGTCGCAGCAGCTCGCCAAGGCGGGCGGGGTCGCGTTCGCGAGGGTCGTGAACGCGGTGTCCGCGAAGCTGACGCTCGCCGCGATGCGGGCGATGAACAAGGCGGTCGCGATCGACAAGCAGACGCCGAAGGCGGTCGCGGCCAGGTTCCTGAAGGCGAACGGGCTCGCGTGACGCGCGTCGTCGTCCTCGGCGGAGGGTCGACCGGCGAGCACTTCGTCGGCGCCCTCCGCCGGCTCGACGGCGATGCGGGGACGTTACGGGCATCGCCCAGTTCACGCACGTCGGCAAGTACCAGGCGCGGGTGGCGGCGGCCGACATGGCCGGCCGCGAGGCGAGGGCGGACTACCGGGCGATCCCGGCGGGGATCTTCACGGACCCCGAGGTCGGCGCCGTCGGTCGCACCGACGGCGAGGGCCTCGTCTCGGTGCGCTACGAGCTGCGCGCAGTGCCTCGGCTCTCGACGTACGAGAAGCCGCAGCGGGACGGGTTCGTGCGCCTCTTCGCGGACGCCGAGGAGCGCGTGCTCGTTGGGGCGGTCGCGGTCGGCCCGCAGGCCGCCGAGTGGCTCGGGCAGCACACGCTCGCGGTGCGCGCGGCGAGGCCGCTTGAGGTGCTCCTCGACACGATCCAGCCCTACCCGACCTTCTCGGAGGGAGTCTTCTTCGCGCTGCGCGAGCTGGGGGACGCGCTCGCCTGATCAGCGCGCGCGCTCGGCGCGCGGCCGGGATCGTGCGCCCGAGTGTGACGGAACGGTCACAGCCTGGGACATGCCCCTCGGGGCCGGCGCGCCCTGCCCGACGCGGCTTCCCGCCGGGATCCCGCGTCCCCGCCGGCCATGTCCGGGTGTCAGACACGGTGAAGAGAGCGTCACGAGTTTGTGCGGAGCCGCGCCGCCCCAGGGCCCGTTCCGGCGCGAGCCGAGAAGCGGCCGTAGAATCCCGGCATCGTGCTCGGCGAGGTGCTGACCGCGATCGTGACGCCGTTCCGCGCGGACGGCTCGGTCGACCTCGACCGCTTCCGCGAGCTCGCGTCGTTCCTCGTCGACAACGGTTCCGACGGGCTCGTCGTCGCCGGCTCGACCGGGGAGGCGCCGACGCTCTCCGACACGGAGAAGCTCGACCTCTTCGCCGCCGCGGTCGAGACCGTCGGCGACCGGGCCACCGTCGTCGCGGGCACCGGCACCTACGACACCGCCCACTCGGCCCACCTCACCGCGCAGGCGCACGAGCTGGGCGTGGACGGCTTCCTCGTCGTCACCCCGTACTACAGCAAGCCGCCGCAGCGGGCGATCGTCCGCCACTTCCGGGAGGTCGCCGCCGCCACCGACCGGCCGGTCGTCGTCTACAACATCCCGGGCCGGGTTGTGGTCAACATCGAGCCGGAGACGATCGCGCAGCTCGCGGAGATCCCGAACGTCACCGCCGTCAAGCAGGCGAACGCCGACCTCGAGCAGGCGCGCTTCATCGCGCAGGACACGCGGCTCGACCTCTACGCCGGCGACGACAACCTCGTCTTCCCGTTCCTCGAGCTCGGCGGCGTCGGCGGCGTCTGCGTGCACACCCACCTGTGGGGCCCGCAGACCAAGGAGATGATCCGCCGCTACCGCGCCGGGGACGTCGAGGGCGCACGGGCGCTGAACGAGGAGATGGCGCCCGCGTACGACCTGCTGCGCATCCAGACGAACCCGATCCCGATCAAGGCGGCGCTGAACCTCCTCGGCCATGACGTCGGCGGCTACCGGCTGCCGATGGTCGAACCGACCGAGGAGGAGCTGCGCGAGGTGCGCCTCTGCCTCGAGCGGGCCGGGATGCTCGCCCCGGCGAGCGCCTGAGCCGCCACTACACTGCCCGGGATGGGCGTCTGTCGGATCATTGCCCTCGGGGGCCTCGGCGAGGTCGGCAAGAACATGACCGTCTACGAGGCGGAGGGGGCGATCGTCGTCGTCGACGCGGGCCTCGCGTTCCCGCGCGACGAGCACCTCGGCGTCGACCTCGTGCTCCCGGACTTCACGTACCTGCGCGAGCGCGAGTCGATGATCCGCGCGGTCGTGCTCACCCACGGCCACGAGGACCACGTCGGCGGGCTCCCGTACCTGCTGCGGGAGGTGCGCGTGCCGCTCGTGATCGGGACGCGACTCACGCTGGGCCTCGTGAAATCCAAGCTGGACGAGCACGGGCTGGCGCGCGCGGCGGAGCTGCGCGAGCTGGCGCCGGGCGCCGACCCCGTCCGGCTCGGCCCGTTCCGCCTCGAGCTGATCCGGATGGCGCACTCGATCCCGGACGCCGTCGCGATCGCGCTCGAGACGCCGGGCGGGCTCTGCGTGCACACGGGTGACTACAAGCTCGACCACACCCCCGTCGACGGCCAGCGCACCGACGTCGGCAAGCTCGCCGAGATCGGGAACCGCGGCGTCGACCTCCTCCTCGGCGACTCCACGAACGCGGAGCGGCCCGGGTTCACCGAGTCGGAGCGCGTCGTCGGCGAGGCCTTCCGCCAGATCATCCCGCAGCGCAAGGGCCGCGTCCTCGTCTCCTCGTTCGCCTCCAACGTGCACCGCATGCAGCAGGCGATCGACGTGGCGCTCGAGTGCGGCCGCAAGGTCGCGTTCGTCGGCCGCTCGATGCGCAAGAACGCGAACATCGCCCGCAACCTCGGCTACATGGAGGTGCCCGAGGAGGTGATCCTGCGCCCCCGCGAGCTGGCCGAGCTGCCCCCGGGGGAGCAGCTCATCCTCTGCACGGGCAGCCAGGGCGAGCCCATGTCCGCGATGACCAGGATCGCCTACAACGACCACCCGGCGGTGCGCGTGGAGCGGGGCGACACGGTGATCATCTCCGCCAAACCCATCCCGGGCAACGAGCTGCGCGTCCACGACGCGATCAATCGCCTGGCGCGCTCCGGCGCGGAGGTGCTGCACGAGGACAACGCGCCCGTCCACGTCTCCGGCCACGGCCGCGCCGAGGAGCTGCGCACCATCATCGCGCTGCTGCGGCCGAAGGCGGTGATGCCGATCCACGGGGAGTTCCGGATGCTGGCGGCGCACGCGCAGCTCGCCCGCGAGGGCGGCGTCCCGGACGAGCGCATCGTGCTCGCCGAGAACGGCACCGTGGTGGAGCTGGACTCCGCGACGGGTCCGCGGATCGTCGGCGAGGTGGAGGCGGGGGTGACGTTCGTCGACGGGCTCGGCGTCGGGGACGTCCACGATGTCGCGCTCCGCGACCGGCGGCGGCTCGCCGAGGACGGCGTGCTGATCGTGGTGGCGACGCTCGCCTCGCAGAACGGCCGCGGGCTGACGGCGGCGCCCGAGCTCGTCGCGCGCGGCTTCGGCGAGGGGGCCGAGGCGCTCCTCGATGAGCTGCGTCGCGAGGCGGGCCGCGTCCTGCGCGAGCTGCTCGACGAGGACGTGACCGAGATCAAGCTCCTCCAGGAGCACCTCCACGACGCCCTCGGCGGCGTCGTCTACGAGCGCACCCGCCGCCGGCCGATGGTGCTCCCGGTGATCGTCGAGGTGTAGGGCTCGGCCGCCGCGCGCGCCGTCGGGAGAACGGGGCGCCGGCGACCGGGATACCCTCTCGGAATGCCGCAGCTGCTCCCGCTTCCCACGTGGGCGGACGTGATCGAGGAGCGCGCCGCCGACGCGACGACCGCTCGCCGGCTCGTCCGCCAGCTCCGCGCGTGCGAGATCGCGGCGCTCGCGTTCTGCCGGCTGCTCGAGCGGTGGGGGCGGGGGGACGCACACCCGGCGACGCCCGGCGGGCGCGAGGCGGCTCTCCGGCGCGCCGCCGAGCGGGTGGAGACCGCCCTCTCGGGCCTCGGGGAGCCGTTGCAGCGCTACCTGCTCGAGCTGGAGGCGGACGTGCTCGAGGAACGCTCGTGGTACGCCGGGCCCGGGGCGGGTGAGCTCGTGGACTGGGCGCCCGTGCTCGCGCGCGCGGGCGTTCGTGCGCAGCCGGCGCGCGTCTCGCAGGCCTACCTCGAGCTGGCTGTTCTCGTGCGGGCGCTGGAGGGTCTCTCGGCCGCGGCGCGGATCGACGCAGCACCCCGTCGGGCGGCGCTCTGGGCGGGCCTGTTCGACCTGCGCGAGAACCTGCTCGGACGCGCGCTCGACGACCTGCGCGCGCTCGCGGCGTAGCTCCTGCACGCGTGGGAAGGGGCCGGGCGGGCCATGTCCGTTCCGGCCACGTCCCCTGACCAGGTCGGTGCACGTCTCCGCTGCGGGCATGGTTCCTGACCAGGTCGATGGACGTGTCCGCAGCGGCCATCGCTCGGTAGGCTCGCGCCGTGCGACCGCGTCTCGCCGTCGTCGGCTCGATCAACCTCGACCTCGTGGCGCGCGCCGAGCGACTGCCCCGACCCGGGGAGACCGTCACCGGAGCGGTTTTCTCCCGCGTCCCGGGCGGCAAGGGCGCAAACCAGGCGCTGGCCGCGGCACGGCTCGGCGCCGAGGTGGCGCTCGTCGGCTGCGTGGGCGACGACGGGTTCGCCGACGAGGCGCTCGCCGAGCTCCGCGCCGCCGGGGTCTCGCTCGCCGGCGTCCGGCGCACGGCCGGGCAGACGGGCGTGGCGCTCGTCGCCGTGGACGCCTCGGGCGAGAACGAGATCGTGGTCGCCCCGGGCGCGAACCTCGAGCTGCGGCCCGAGGATGTCGTCCTGCCGGAGGTCGACGGCGTCCTCTGCCAGCAGGAGATCCCGCCCGCCGCGGTGGCGCGCGCCGCCGAGCTCGCGCCCGGCCGGTTCTTCCTCAACGCGGCGCCCGCGCGGCCCGACCCGCCCGAGGCGGACGTCACGATCGTCAACCGCTTCGAGCTCGAGTCGCTGCCGAGCCGGCGCGGGCTCGTGTGCCTGACGCTCGGGGCGGAGGGCGCGGTGCTGCTCGAGGACGGGGCCGAGGTCGCCCGCGCCGCGCCGCCGCCCGTCGAGGCGGTCGACGGGACGGGCGCCGGCGACGCGTTCACCGCCTGTCTCGTCGTCTCGCTGCTCGAGGGCCGGCCGCGCGAGGAGGCGCTGCGCCGCGCGTGCGCCGCCGGCGCGCTCGCGGCCTCCCGTCCCGGCGCCCAGACATCGCTCCCGACCGCCGAGGAGGTGGACGCGCTCCTGTGAGCACCCCCATCGTGATCGACTGCGACCCGGGGCACGACGACGCGATCGCGATCCTGCTCGCGCTCGCGTCCTCCGAGGTCGAGCTGCGCGCAGTGACGACCGTAGCCGGCAACCAGACGCTCGACAAGACGACCCGGAACGCCCTCGTCGTGCTCGAGCTCGCCGGCCGGACGGACATCCCGGTCGCCGCCGGCGCCGACGCGCCGCTCCGCCGTCCGCTGCGGACGGCGGCGCACGTCCACGGCGAGACGGGCCTCGACGGGCCGGTGCTTCCCGAGCCCTCCGCGCGGTCGCTCGACGTCCATGCCGCCGATCTACTCGCCGAGACGATCGAGCCCGGGGTCGTGCTCGTCCCGACCGGCCCGCTGACGAACGTGGCCCTCCTCCTCGAGCGCCACCCGGACGTGCGCGACCGGCTCGACGCCATCGTCTGGATGGGCGGCGCGATCGGCGAGGGCAACGTGACACCCGCGGCGGAGTTCAACGCCTTCGTCGACCCGGAGGCGGCGGCAGCCGTGCTCGCGAGCGGAATCCCGGTGACGATGATCGGGCTCGATGTCACGCACAAGGCGCTCTTCACGCGCGGCCACGCCGAGCGGCTGCGGGGCGCCGGCCGCGCCGGCCGCTTCGTCGCCGAGCTGTCCGACTTCTTCCAGCGCTTCCACGAGCGCTCGTACGGCTTCGACGGCTCCCCGATCCACGACGCCCTCGCCGTCGCGCACGTGATCGACCCGACGCTCGTCACGACGCGCCGCGCGAACGTCGAGGTGGAGACGGCGTCGCAGCTCTGCGACGGTCGCACCGTGGTCGACCTGCGTGGCGTCACCGGGCGCCCCGCGAACGCCGAGGTGGGCGTCGACGTGGACGCCGAGCGCTTCCTCGAGCTCCTCTGCTCGCGGATCGCGACGCTGGCGTGACGCGACCGCCGCAAACGGCCCATGTGTCACCATGCCCACCGGCCCATGGGGACACATGGGCCTGTGCATGCACATCCATGCACACCTCGCCAGAGCGCGCGCCGACCGCCCGTCGGCTGCTCCGCGCCGAGGCGCAGCCCGCGTGGGAGGAACGTTCCGCCGGCGCGCGAAGAACGCTGTATGCCGCGTCGCAAGCGGAAGACGAAGCTGCGCCCGAAGCTCCCGAGCCGCGTCCGCAAGAAGAAGGCGTCCCGCGCCCCGAGCCGCGCGCGGAGCCGCCAGCACCCGGAGCTCTGGGGCCTCGGCTCGGTCGCGCTCGGGCTCTTCCTCGCGAGCGTCCTCTACGCCGGCTGGAACGGCGGCTACGTGGGGCGGTGGCTCGCCGACGGTCTGGACGCGCTGGTCGGCGCCGCCGCGTACGGGCTGCCCGTCGCGCTCGTCGCGGTCGGCGCGCTCATGGTCGCGAGAAGCGAGCTCGTCGACCTGCGCCCCTTCCGCACCGGGCTGACGGTCCTCGCGTGCGGGCTCGAAATCTCGCTCGGCCGCGACCAGGGGGGCTACGTCGGCACGGCGCTGGGCGGGGCGGTCGGCGTCGCGCTCGGCGCCACCGGCTCCACGATCCTCGGCGTCCTGTTGCTCTTGGTCGGCTCGCTGCTCCTCTCCGGCGCGTCGCTCGGCGCGATCCTGCGCCGCTCGGGACGCACCATCCACCTCGCCGCCGAGCGCGCTCGCTCCCGCCGGCCGCGCCGCGCGGGGGAGCCGGCGCCGTGGCCCGAGCCGGCGCCGGCGCCGCGGAGCGCGCGCGCCTTTCGGCCGCCGGTGGACGGGGAGGAGGCCTACCCGGACGTCGTGGGCGCGGATCCGCCCGCGGAGCCGACTGCGGCGCTCGCGCCCTCGCCGCTCGTCCACGCCGAGCCGCCGCCTCTCGTCGCGCACGAGCCGCTCGCGGAGGATCCGCCGACGCTGTTCGACGACGTGACGAGCGAGCATCCCGAATACCGGCTCCCCGACCCGGGCGTGCTGCGCCGCTCGCCCGAGCGGAGCGGCTCCTCGGAGGAGGCCTCGGCCCGCGTCGCGGAGCTGCTCGTGCAGACGCTCGCCCACTTCGGCGTCGAGGCGACGGTCATCGGCCAGATCTCCGGCCCGCGCGTCACCCGCTACGAGCTCCAGCTCGCCCCCGGCACGAAGGTGTCGAAGGTGGCGGCGCTCAAGGACGACCTCTCGTACGCGCTCGCGACGACCGAGATCCGCATCCTCGCGCCGATTCCCGGCAAGCAGGCGGTCGGCGTCGAGCTGCCGAACCTCGCGCCGAACCTCGTCACGCTCGGCGACATCTTCGACGAGCTGCCCGCGACGGCGAGCCCGCTCTCGGTCTGGCTCGGCAAGGACATCTCGGGCGCCGCCGTGTGGACCGACCTCGCGCGCATGCCGCACCTGCTCATCGCCGGCACCACCGGCTCGGGCAAGTCGGGCTGCATCAACACGCTCCTCACCTCGATCCTGCTGCGCGCGACGCCCGACGAGGTGCGCATGATCCTGATCGACCCGAAGCGGATCGAGCTCAACCACTACGAGTCGATCCCGCATCTGCTCACGCCCGTCGTCTCGAGCCCGAAGGAGGCGAGCGCCGTCCTCGCCAACTGCGTGGCCGAGATGGAGCGCCGCTACGAGCGGCTCGCCACAGTGCGCGCGCGCAACCTGAACGAGGCGAACCGCGCCTTCCGGCGGCGCGGGGAGCCGACGCTGCCGTACCTGCTCGTCGTCATCGACGAGCTCGCCGACCTGATGATGATCGCGCCGCAGGCGGTCGAGGACGCCGTGATCCGTCTCGCGCAGAAGTCGCGCGCCGTCGGCATCCACCTCGTCCTCGCCACGCAGCGACCGTCCGTGGACGTGATCACGGGCATGATCAAGGCGAACGTCCCTTCGCGGATCGCGTTCGCGGTCTCCTCGCAGACCGACTCGCGGGTGATCCTCGACCAGGGAGGCGCCGAGTCGCTGCTCGGCCAGGGCGACATGCTCTTCAAGCCGCTCGGCACCTCGCGCCTGCAGCGCGTCCAGGGCGCCTACGTCTCCGAGGAGGAGATCGCGCTCGTCGTCGAGCAGACGCGGCAGCGCGAGCAGGAGCTCGACGAGGGGTACCTCGAGCTGCCCGAGGCGTTCGCCTCCGACGACGACGGCGCGGACGAGGACGGGGAGCTCGACCCGGACGACGACCCGCTGCTCGACAAGGCGATCGAGATCGTCGTCCAAACGCAGACGGCGTCCGTGTCGCTGCTCCAGCGGCGGCTGCGTGTCGGCTACACGCGCGCGGGCCGCCTGATCGACATGCTCGAGCGGCGCGGGATCATCAGCGGCTACGAGGGGTCGAAGCCGCGGCGCGTCCTCGTCGACGAGTCGCAGCTGCACACGATCGTCGCCCACGATTGAGAGCGCGAGCCGGCGGGGAGACGTGCGGCTAGAAGCCGTCCTCGTCACGGTCTAGTATCCCCGCCGGAAACCGGAAAACGACCCGGGTCAGCATTCGAGGGTCGTACCCATCGACTGAGGGAGGGCTGAAGCAGTGAGGTCACGGATACGCCTGCTGGCGGTGGTGGCCGCTTCCGCGGTCGCCGTGCTCGCGCTCGTCGCGAGCGCCGGCGCCGCCGCGGCGGCGCCGGCGCACGTCACGGCGCGAAGCGCGCCGCCGAAGATCGGCCTCGTCACCGACATCGGCGGCTTGAACGACCGCTCGTTCAACCACCTCGCCTACCTGGGGCTCCAGCAGGCGCAGCGCAAGCTCGGCGTGCCCGTGCGCGTGCTCGAGTCGAAGTCGAACGCGGACTACGTGCCGAACATGGCCTCGCTCGCGCAGCAGGGCTACAGCCTCGTGATCGCGGTCGGCTTCCTCATGCACGACTCGGTGCGCCAGGTCGCGAAGCGGTTCCCGAACACGAAGTTCATGATCATCGACGACGCCTGGCAGAAGGGCGACCCGAAGAACCTCGAGGGCACCGTCTTCCGCGAGCAGGAGGCCGGCTACCTCGTCGGCTACCTCGCCGGCCTGCTGGAGAAGGGCGCCGCGACGATCAGCTCGGTCGGCGGCCAGAAGATCCCGCCGGTCGACCGCTACATCGCCGGCTACATGGCGGGCGCGAAGGCCGCCAACCCCGACATCACCGTCCTCAACGCCTACTCGCAGGACTTCCAGGCCCCGGACAAGTGCAAGAACCTGGCGCTGCAGCAGATCGGCCAGGGCTCGAAGGTTGTCTTCCAGGTCGCCGGCGGCTGCGGCCTCGGCGCTCTCGACGCCGCCAAGCAGAAGCACGTCTGGGGCATCGGCGTCGACGCGGACCAGTCCTTCCTCGGCCCGCACATCCTCACGAGCGCCGTGAAGCGCGTCGATGTCGACGTGTACACGACGATCAAGCAGCTCCGCAACGGCATCTTCAAGTCGGGCCGGACGTTCACGTTCAAGGTCGCGAACGGCGGCGTCGACATCGGCAAGATCAGCCCGAAGGTGCCGAAGGCGATCGTCAACAAGGTGATGGCGATCAAGGCCAAGATCAAGAAGGGCCAGATCACGATCCCGGCGACGGTGCCGTAGACGACGACCGTCGAGGAGTCGCGCGGGGGGCGGGCGCGAGTCCGCCCCTCGCCGTCTCGGGCCGGGTGGGCGAGCGGCGGCCTGTCGCGCCGCCGCGGCCCGTATAGTGCGCGGCGCATTGGTCGAGCCCGCCGCCCCCGTCCTCGAGCTTCGCGGGATCACGAAGCGCTTCCCGGGGATCGTCGCGAACGACCGGATCGACTTCGACCTCTATCCCGGCGAGGTGCACGCGCTCCTCGGCGAGAACGGCGCCGGCAAGTCGACGCTGATGAACGTCCTCTACGGGCTCTACCACCCCGACGAGGGCGAGATCCGCGTCGGCGGGGAGCCGCTCGCGCTCGGCTCGCCGCGCGACGCGATCGAGCACGGGATCGGCATGGTGCACCAGCACTTCATGCTCATCCCGGTGATGACCGTCGCCGAGAACGTCGTGCTCGCGAGCGAACCGACCCGCGGCCGCGTCTTCCTCGACTACGGGGAGGCGGTGCGTCGCGTGGAGGAGCTGTCGCGCCGGTTCGGCCTCGCAGTCGATCCGCGCGCGAAGGTGGAGTCGATCAGCGTCGGCCAGCAGCAGCGCGTCGAGATCCTCAAGGCGCTCTACCGCGGCGCGGACATCCTCATCCTCGACGAGCCGACCGCCGTCTTGACGCCCCAGGAGGCGGAGGAGCTGTTCGCGGTCATCCGCAGCCTCACCGAGCAGGGCAAGTCGGTCGTCTTCATCTCGCACAAGCTGCACGAGGTGCTCGAGATCGCCGACCGCATCTCGGTGCTGCGGCGCGGCAAGCTCGTCGAGACGAGACCGCGCGAGGGCGCGACCGAGGAGGGGCTCGCCCGGGCGATGGTCGGCCGCGACGTGCTGCTGCGCGTCGACAAGAAGCCGGCGCAGCCGGGCCCGCCGCTGCTCCAGGTGGAGGACCTCGTCGTCGTCGACGACCGGGGCCTCGAGGCGGTCCGCGGCGTCTCCTTCGAGGTGCGCGCGGGCGAGATCGTGGGCATCGCCGGCGTCGACGGCAACGGCCAGACGGAGCTGATCGACGCGCTCACCGGGCTCCGCCACGCCTCCTCGGGGCGCGTCGTCGTCGACGGGCGCGACATCACGCACGCGACCGCGAAGCAGGCGCTGGACGCCGGCGTCGGGCACATCCCGCAGGATCGTCAGCGCCGCGGGCTCGTGCTCCAGTTCACGCTCGCCGAGAACATCGGCCTGCACGACTTCGACCGCGAGCCGGTGGCGCGCTTCGGCTGGCTGCGCCCGCGCGTCCTCGTCGAGCGCGCGGCCCGGCTCCTGCGGCAGTTCGACGTGCGGGGGGGCGGCCCGCTCACCCGCGCGGGGGCGCTCTCGGGCGGCAACCAGCAGAAGGTGGTGCTCGCGCGCGAGATCGAACGCGACCCGAAGGTGCTCGTCGCCGGGCAGCCCACCCGCGGCCTCGACGTAGGCGCGATCGAGTTCGTGCACCGGCGGCTCGTCGAGGAGCGAGACGAGGGGAGGGCGATCCTGCTCGTCTCGCTCGAGCTCGACGAGATCCTCTCGCTCTCCGACCGCGTCTTCGTCATGTACGAGGGGCGGCTCGTCGCCGAGTTCGGCCCGGGCGCGGACGAGCACGAGGTGGGGCTTGCCATGACCGGCGGCCGCGCGAAGGAGGCCGTGGCGTGACCGAGGAAGAACGCGTCGCCGCCGCCGAGACGCGCGCTCCGGAGGAGCCGGGCGAGGCCAAGCCGGGCGGCTACGCGCCGAGCGTCGCCGAGCGGCTCGCGCTCTACCAGCGAGCCGGGGGCGTGATCACGCCCGTGCTGACCGCCCTCCTCGCCTTCCTCATGGGCGGCGTCGTCGTGCTCGCGAGCGGCGCGAACCCGCTCTCGACCTACCGGGCGATCTTCGACGGCACCGGCCTCAACTGGCTGTTCCCGTGGGTCTCCGGCGCCGACCGCTCGCTCGCCGCCATCAACCTCCAGCAGACGCTGCTCCTGACGACGCCGCTCATCCTGTGCGGCCTCGCGGTCGCGTTCGCGTTCCGCTGCGGGATGTTCAACATCGGCGGGCAGGGACAGTACGTCGTCGGCTCGATCATGTCCGTCTGGGTCGCGTCCGCGTTCGTCGGCATGAACGGCCCGCTGCACATCTTCCTCGCGGTCGTCGTCGCGGCGATCGCCGGCGGGGTCTGGGCGGGGATCGCGGGCCTCCTGAAGGCGACCGTGGGCGCCCACGAGGTGATCTCGACGATCATGCTCAACTGGATCGCCTACTGGATCGGGAGCTGGGTGTTCGCGCTCGGCGGGCCGCTCCAGAGCAAGGCGAACGGCGGCTCGGTGCCCGTCTCCCACGACATCCAGGCGAACACGCACCTGCCGGTCTTCTGGGGCGACCCGCTCCTGCAGGGGCTCCACGTCGGCTTCTTCATCGCGCTCGGCGCGCTCGTCGTCTACTGGGTGACGCTGAACCGGACGACGCTCGGCTTCTCGGTGCGCGCGGTCGGCTTCAACCCGGAGGCGGCGCGCTACGGCGGCATCGCCGTCCCGCGCAACTACTTCGTCGCGATGGCGATCTCCGGCGTCTTCGCTGGCGTCGCGGGCGCGGTCGACATCCTCGGCTGGGAGTTCCGGATCAACGTGAACGACATCCAGGCCTCCCAGATCGGCTTCATCGCGATCGCGGTCGCCCTGCTCGGTCGCAACACCGCGATCGGCACCTTCCTCGCCGCGCTCCTGTTCGGCGCGCTCCTCAACGGAACCTCGACGCGCCACCTCGACCCGGCGGTCTTCCGGCCCGACCTGGCGAGCAACCTGACGCTGCTCATCCAGGGCCTCGTCGTGCTCTTCGTGGGCGCGGACGTGCTCGTCCTGTGGTTGTGGAACCAGCGCCGCCGGCTGCGTCTCGGTCGCGCCCGACGCGCCGCGGAGGCGGCGCCGACGGCGTGAGCGCGGTGGTCGAGGAGCGCGTGCGGTCGCTGCGGCTCATGCAGCCGCGGACGATCGGCGCGGCGGGCGTCTTCCTCGGGGCGCTCGCGTTCTGGCTGACGCTGCCGCCGCTCGAGACGACCCAGCTCGCATGGCCCGGTCTTCCCGCCGCGGCCGCGGTCGCCTCGGGCGCGTGGGCCGTCTCGCGCGGCGAGAGGCGGGTCGGCTGGGGCGCGATCGTCGCGGGGGCGCTCGGGATCGCGCTCGGCGCGCTCGCGGCGCAGGCGGGTCGCACGAACCTCGACGACGCGGTCGTCTGGTCGGCGCTCGTCGCGTCGATGCTGGTCTACGCGACGCCGCTCACCTACGCGGCGCTGGGCGGCCTCTACTCGGAGCGCAGCGGCGTCGTCAACATCGGCCTCGAGGGGATGATGCTCACCGGCGCGTTCTTCGGGATCTGGGGCGCCGACCGCACCGGCACCTGGGTGCTCGGCCTCCTGATCGCGATCGGAGCCGGCGGGCTGCTCGCGCTCGTCTACGCCTTCTTCGCGATCCACCTGCGCGCCGACCAGATCGTCGGCGGCACCGCGATCAACTTCCTCGCGCTCGGCATCACCGGCTACCTGTTCATCGACATCTACGGCTCCGACGGGACGCCCGACCTGCGCGCCTCCCAGCAGATCCCGGACATCGCGATCTCCCGCTCCGGTACCTTCTTCGCGCAGGCGTTCGGCGACCTCAACCTGCTCATCTGGGTCTCGTTCGGCGTCCTCGTCGCGACGTACCTGCTCGTCTTCCGGACGCCGCTCGGGCTGCGCATCCGCTCGGTCGGCGAGCATCCGCGCGCCGCCGACACCGTCGGCATCTCCGTCTACAAGATCCGCTACGGCGCGGTCGTCTTCTCCGGAATGCTGTCCGCGATGGGCGGCGCGTACCTCTCGATCGGGTTCGTGCACTCCTTCAACCAGAACATGACCGAGGGCCGGGGCTTCATCGCGCTGGCGGCGCTCATCTTCGGCAAGTGGCGACCGGCGGGCGCCTTCGGGGCCGCGCTCCT
>JADGHP010000123.1 GCA_019683855.1 Thermoleophilia bacterium | reverse complement strand
CTACGCGGCCGCGACGGCGGGCTCTCGCAGCACCTGCCGCAGGAAGCGGCCGGTGAAGCTCGCCTCCACCTGCGCCACCTCCTCGGGCGTCCCGGCGGCCACGATCTCGCCGCCCGCCTCCCCGCCCTCCGGGCCGAGATCGATCACCCAGTCGGCCTGCTTGATCACGTCGAGGTTGTGCTCGATCACGAGCATCGTGTTGCCGGCGTCCACGAGCCGCTGCAGCGTCTCCAGCAGCTTCTCGATGTCGGCGAAGTGGAGACCGGTGGTCGGCTCGTCGAGGATGTAGAGCGTCCTCCCCGTCGCGACCTTGCACAGCTCCGCGGCGAGCTTGACGCGCTGCGCCTCGCCGCCCGACAGCGTCGTCGCCGGCTGGCCGAGCTTGATGTAGTCGAGCCCGACATCGTGCAGCGTCTGCAGCCGCCGCCGGATCTTCGGGATCTTGGCGAAGAACCGGAGCGCCTCCTCCACCGACATCTCCAGGACGTCGGCGATGTTCTTGCCCTTGAAGCGCACCTCGAGCGTCTCGCGGTTGTAGCGCGCCCCCTTGCACGTCTCGCACGGCACGTACACATCCGGCAGGAAGTGCATCTCGATCTTGATCTGGCCGTCACCCTTGCACGTCTCGCAGCGGCCGCCACGGACGTTGAACGAGAACCGGCCCGGCTTGTAGCCGCGCACCTTCGCCTCCGGCGTGAGCGAGTACAGCTCGCGGATGTGCGTGAACAGGTCGGTGTAGGTGGCGGGGTTCGAGCGCGGCGTCCGCCCGATCGGCTTCTGGTCGATCTCGATCACCTTGTCGAACACCTCGATCCCCTCGACGCCGGCGTGCGCTCCCGGCTTGACGCGCGCCCGGTTCAGCCGGTTGGCGAGCGCCTTGTAGACGATCTCGTTCACGAGCGTCGACTTGCCGGAGCCGGAGACGCCGGTGACGCAGATGAACTTGCCGATCGGAAAGTCGACGTCGATCCCCTTCAGGTTGTGCTGGGCGGCGCCGCGAACGGTGAACACGCCGCGGTCGTCCACCCGCCGCGGCGGGATCGGGATCTCGCGCTTGCCGGCGAGGTACTGCCCCGTGAGCGACCGCGGGTTGCGCGCCACCTGCTCGGCCGGCCCCTCGGCCACGACCTCGCCGCCGTGCAGGCCCGCGCCCGGGCCCATGTCGACGAGCCAGTCGGCGCGCCGCATCATCTCCTCGTCGTGCTCGACCACGAGGACGGTGTTGCCGAGATCGCGCAGCCGCTCGAGCGTTCCGATCAGCCGCGCGTTGTCGCGCTGGTGGAGCCCGATCGACGGCTCGTCGAGGATGTAGAGGACGCCGACGAGCTGGGAGCCGATCTGCGTCGCGAGCCGCAGCCGCTGCGCCTCGCCGCCGGAGAGGGTCGCCGCCGCCCGGTCGAGGGTGAGGTAGCCGACGCCGACGTCGTCGAGGAAGGTGAGCCGCTCGCGGATCTCCTTCACGATCCGGTGCCCGATCAGCTCCTCGGTCGGCGTCAGCTCGAGCTCGTCGAGGAAGCGGAGCGCCGCCGTCACCGATAGCTGCGTGAACTCGTAGATCGACTTGCCGCCCACGGTGACGGCGAGCACCTCGGGCTTGAGCCGCGCGCCCTTGCAGGCCGGGCAGGGCCGGAAGGACATGTACTCCTCGATCCGCTCCCGCTGCTGCGGCGAGTCGGTCTCCCGGTAGCGCCGCTCGAGGCTGGCGACGATCCCGTCGAACGCGAGCATGTACTGGCGCCGCCGCCCCATCCGGTTGCGGTACTGGACGTAGATCCGCTCGCCGCCGGTGCCGTACAGGAACCGGCTCCGTTCCTCCTCGGAGAGCTCCGCCCACGGCTTCGAGGTGTCGATCTCGTAGCGGTCGGCGATCGCCTGGATGACGGCCTCGTAGAAGCCGGAGGAGCCGCCCAGCGACCAGGGCACGAGCGCGCCGTCGTCGATCGAGAGCGACGGGTCGGGGACGAGCAGGTCGGGGTCGATCTCCTGCTGCGAGCCGAGCCCGGTGCAGCGCGGGCAGGCCCCGTGCGGGGCGTTGAAGGAGAAGATGCGCGGCTCGAGCTCCGGCAGGGAGACGCCGTGGTCGGGGCAGGCGAAGTTCTCGGAGAAGAGCATCTGCTCGCCCGTGTCGACGACGTCGATCGCGACGAGCCCCTCGGCGAGGCCGGTCGCGGTCTCGATCGACTGCGTCAGCCGCAGCCGCAGGTCGCCTTTCATCACGAGCCGGTCGACGACGACCTCGATCGTGTGCTTGAGCTTCTTGTCCAGCTCGGGCGCGCCCTCCTCGAGCAGGTGCTGCTCCCCGTCGACCTTGACGCGGGTGAAGCCCTCCCGGACAAGCTCCTCGAACACCTCCCGGTACTCGCCCTTGCGGTCGCGGACGACCGGCGCGTTGACGGTGAAGCGCGTCCCCTCGTCGAGCCGCATCACCTGGTCGACGATCGCGTCGATCGACTGCCCGGCGATCGGCTTGCCGCACACCGGGCAGTGCGGCCGCCCGATGCGCGCGTAGAGCAGGCGCAGGTAGTCGTAGATCTCGGTGACGGTGCCGACGGTGGAGCGCGGGTTGCGCGAGGTGGTCTTCTGGTCGATCGAGATCGCCGGGCTCAAGCCGTCGATCGAGTCGACGTCCGGCTTCTCCATCATCTGCAGGAACTGGCGCGCGTAGGCGGACAGCGACTCGACGTAGCGGCGCTGGCCCTCGGCGTAGATCGTGTCGAAGGCGAGGCTCGACTTGCCGGAGCCCGAGAGCCCGGTGATGCAGATGAGGCGGTTCCGCGGCAGCCGGACGGTGACGTCCTTGAGGTTGTGCTCGCGGGCGCCGTGGACGACGAGCTCGTCGGCGGGCATCGAGGCGCCATTCTATCCACCGAACACGTGTTCGTGAAGGGCGTGCGCCGCGCGCGAGACGCCGGGCGGCGCGGGTCAGCGTGCGGCGCGCGCCCGGGCGAGCAGCCCGCGCACCCGGGCCGGCTCGGGCACGCACGTGATCTCGAGGTCGCCCGCGACGATCGTGCCGTAGCCGAGCAGGCGCCCGAGGAGCGACTGCTCCACCTCCACCGCCCCGACGCGCGCGAGCGGAACCGCAGCCGAGCGGCGGCGCACGAGCCCGTGCACGACCGCGAGCTCGTCGCGCGTCACGACGACCTGCGTGCGATCCCAGCGCCAGACGGCGGCGACGGCGAGACCGGCGGCGAGCGCGACGAGCGCCGCGCCGGCGGCGGAGATCGGCCACCCGCCCAGGAAACCGACGCCGCCGAGCACGGCCACGACGAGCGCGCGCAGCAGCGGGCGCGCGAGCACGATCCCGTGCCGCCGCGACTCGAGCCAGACCCGCTCCCGCGTCGTCTCGGTCACTGGGTCGCGTCGTTCTGCGCGTATCCGGGAATCCCTCGGCGATGGGCGCCACCGCACGTCGCGCCGCGACCGCGACGCTCGTCGTCCTCGGGATTGCGGCCGGAGCCCTTGCGCTCCAGGTCGCCCGGGCGAGCGCTCGTACCGTCAGGCTTTCCGCCAGCGGCCGAAGACGAGGCCGCCGAGCGTGAAGCCGAGCCCGAAGGTGCCCAGAGCGAAGGCGCCGATCGCGACGGCCTTGCGCGCGGTCGAGAGCCGCTGCCAGCGCCCGAGCGCCTCCTGCTCCTCGGTGGTCAGCGCCTCGCCGCGCCGCTGCTTGCGCAGCGCCCCGCCCGCTCGCAGCCCGAGGTAGAGGTCGTCGAAGATCTCCGCGGTCTCGTCCACCACTACCTGAATCTATAGCCTCCATCGGCCGTGACGACACGTTTTCTCCATGTTTCCGACCTCCACGTCGGCCGACACGAGGACGCGCAGGTGGAGCGCGCGCTTGCCTCGCTCGTCGAGCGGGTGGCGCCGGAGCTCGTCGTCGCCTCGGGCGACCTCACCCACCGCGGCCGCCGCGCCCAGCACGAGCGGGCGCACGCGCTGCTGCGCTCGCTCGGCCCCCCGGTGCTCGCCGTGCCGGGGAACCACGACATCCCGTACACGCTGCCGGCGCGCTTCACGAGCCCGTGGCGGGAGTTCGAGCGGCTGTGGGGCACGACCGAGCCGACGCACGCGAGCGCCCGGCTGCACGTGGTGGGGCTCAACTCGGTGCGCCCGTTCCGCCAACAGGGCGGGGCGCTGAGCCGGACACAGCTGGCGCGGGTGGCGGAGCGGCTGCGCGACGCGGCAGCCGGCGCGTACCGGGTCGTCGTCCTCCACCACCACCTGCTCGGAGCGCCCTGGCGGGCGGCGCGAAAGCGCCCGGTGTCGCGCCGCGACCGCGTCCTGCGCGCGCTCGTCGCGGCCGGAGCGGACCTCGTGCTCTCCGGCCACATCCACCAGGCGGCGGCGGGCGAGCGGCACGAGCTCGAGGCCGCCGAGCGCGATCCGCGGGGCGCGGTGCTCTCGATCGCCCCCGGGCTCGGACGGCCGCGACCGCACCGGCTCGGCGAGGCGCGGGGGCTCCAGGTCTACGAGATCGACGAGGGGTCGCTCACGGTGCTCACGCACGTGTGGCGCGGAGACGGCTGGTCACTCGTCGCCCGCCGCACCTTCCCGCGCGGAGAGCGGACGCTCACCTGAGCGCCGGCTAGGAGGGCGGCAGCCGTCGCGCGCCCGGGCCGGTGAGCGGCCGGTGCTGGACGAAGCGGCGGTGGAGGTAGAGCAGCACGACCGAGCCGAGAACGGAGAAGACGAACCCGGCGGGACGGGCCCAGAGCAGGCCCGCGACGAGGCCGCCGAGGAACGAGCCGGCAAGTCCGAGCCCGATCGTCGGGAGGATCCCCATCGGGTCCGGACCCGGCAGCGCAAGCCGCGCGAGCGCCCCGACGACGAGACCGAAGAGCGCGAGGAAGAGCAGCAGCCCGAGCACGCTCCCCACCTACCCGCGCAGCCGTTCGAGCAGCCGCGTGCGCGACGCGGCGTACTCGTCGTCGGAGAGGACGCCCGAGTCGTGCAGCTCCTCGAGCAGCCCCAGGTAGTGGGCGGGGTTCTCCGTGGGATCGCCCGGCCCGTCCACACGCGAGGCAGCGGGCGCCGCGGCGGCGACCGGTTGCGGCACCGCGCCGCCGAGCAGCGGCGCGCCGATCCGGTCCGGATCGATTCCGGCCTGCCGCAGCCGCTCGCGGTACTCCTGGACGCCGAAGCCGCGCTCCGGGAAGCGGTACGCGCCCGGCCCCCAGAGCGGCCGCTTCTGGACGAAGCGGCGGTAGAGCGCGACGAGCACGACCGCGGCGGCCAAGCTGGCCGTCGGGACCCAGGAGGCGTCGGGGCCGACCACGGCGACCACGATTCCCCAGCCGATCAGCGAGCCGCCGAGGCCGATCGCCACGGTCAGCCACGCCGGCATCGGGTCCGGCCCGGGCACGGCGAAGCGCGC
>JADGHP010000122.1 GCA_019683855.1 Thermoleophilia bacterium | reverse complement strand
GTGTCCGGATGCGACGATGCCGGGCGTGAAGAAGCGGCTCGACCTCCTCCTCGTCGAGCGAGGGCTCGCCGAGTCCCGGACGCAGGCCCAGGCGCTCGTGCTGGCGGGCCTCGTG
The DNA here is from genome assembly GCA_019683855.1 of Thermoleophilia bacterium. Classification (GTDB taxonomy): domain Bacteria; phylum Actinomycetota; class Thermoleophilia; order Gaiellales; family Gaiellaceae; genus Palsa-739. Next base: position 5,288 of record JADGHP010000122.1, on the reverse strand, counting down.
CCCGGCTACGAGAAGCCCGGCCAGCAGGTGGCAGAGGACGCGGTCCTCACCGTCGAGCGTGGGCCGGCGTACGTCTCGCGGGGAGGGGAGAAGCTCGCGAACGGCCTCGACCGGCTCGGCGTCGACCCCGCCGGCCTCGACTGCCTCGACGTCGGCGCCTCCACGGGAGGCTTCACCGACGTCCTCCTCCAGCGCGGCGCCGCCCGCGTGATCGCGCTCGACGTGGGCTACGGCCAGCTCCACCCGCGCCTGCGCGAGCACCCGCGCGTGACCGTGCTCGAGCGGACGAACGCGCGCACGCTCGAGGCGCTGCCGTTCCCGCCGCGGCTCGTCGCGTGCGACGTCTCGTTCATCTCGGTGCGGGTCGCGCTGCCGCCGGTGCTGCGGCTCGCGGCGCCCGGCTGGCAGGCGGTGGTGCTCGTGAAGCCGCAGTTCGAGGCGGGGCGGGCCGACGTGGGCAAGGGAGGCGTCGTGCGCGACCCGGAGGTGCGCCGCCGGGTGCTGCACGAGGTCGCGGCGGCGGCGGTCGGCTGGGGAGCGACGCCGGTCGGCGTCGTAGACTCCGGGCTCCCGGGCCCGAAGGGCAATCGCGAGTTCTTCCTCCATCTCGTCTCGAGCGACCACCCGATGCTTCCCGATGACCTCGACGAGCGGATCGAGCAGGCCGTCGCAGCCGGTTAGCGTCGCTGCGATCGCCACGTACGGCCGCGTCGACGTGCACGACGCGGAGGCGCGGGTGCGCTCGCTCGCGGCGCGGGCCGGCGTCGAGCTCGTCGACGACCCGGCGGCGGCGCAGCTCGTGGTCGCGCTCGGCGGCGACGGGACGATCCTGCATACGCTCGCGCGGCTGCTCGGGACGGGGGTGCCGGTGGTCGGCGTGAACTACGGGCGCGTCGGTTTCCTCGCCTCGATCGAGCCGGAGACGCTCGAGCGGGACCTTGCGCGGGTGTTCGCCGGCGAGTACCTCGTCCTCGAGCAGCCGACGCTCGAGGCGGACCTGGACGGAGAGACGTACGTCGCGGTCAACGACGTGGTCGCCGCCAGCTCGACGCTCGGCCGGATGGTGGAGCTCGCGTGGGCGGTCGGCGGGGAGAAGCTCGGCGCCGTGCCCTGCGACGGCATGATCTGCTCCACGCCCTCCGGCTCGACCGCGTACAACCTCTCGAACGGCGGCCCCGTGCTCGTGCGCGGGCTCGACGCGATGGCGGTCACGTTCATCGCGCCGCACTCGTTGCACGCGCGCCCGCTCGTCGTGCCCCGCGGCCCGGAGGTGACCGTGCGCAACGCCACCGAGGACGTCGGCGTGGCCGTGCTGGTCGACGGGCGCCGCCTGGCCGACATCCCGCCGGACGGACGGCTCGCGATCCGCCTCGGCGAGCAGCGCAGCCTGCTCGCGACGCTGCCGGAGACGACGTTCTTCGCCCGCTACCGCGCGACGTTCACCGCGTAGCCCGCGGGCGCCGCCGCCCGGGTCCCGAAGAGCCACTGGGCGGCGTCGGGTCGCCGCACTACGATCGTTGGCATGCTCCGTCGGCTGCGCATCGAGAACCTCGTCTTGATCCGCGAGGCGGAGCTCGAGCTCGCGCCCGGGCTGAACGCGATCACCGGCGAGACCGGGGCGGGGAAGACGATCCTCGCCCAGGCGATCGGGCTCCTGCTCGGCACGAAGGGCGACGACCTGCTCGTCGGGCCCGCCGGCGAGGAGGCCTACGTCGAGGCGGAGCTCGACCTCCCCGACGAGCTCGACGAGCTGGCGGAGCTGCGGCCGGAGAGCGAGGACGCCCTCCTCGTCTCGCGTCGCGTGCTCGCGGACGGGCGGACGCGCGCGTACGCGTGGGGGCGCGCGGCGGCGCGCGAGGACGTCGCCGCCGCGGTCGAGCGCGTCGTCGCCATGTCAGGCCAGTTCGAGCAGCGGCGGCTCGCGCGGCCCTCGTACCAGCTCGAGGTGCTCGACCGTTTCTGCGGCGAGGAGCAGCTGCGCCGCCGCGCCGAGCTGCGCGAAGCGTGGCGCGACCTCGTGGTCGCGCGCCGCCGGCACGAGGAGCTGACCGCGAGCGCCGCCCTCGCCGAGGCGCGGCTCGCCGAGCTGCGCGCGCTCGCCGAGGACACCGAGGGCCTCGAGCCCGGGGACGAGGAGCGGCTGCGGGCCGAGCGGGAGCGGCTGCGTCACGTCGCCGAGCTCGCGGAGGGCGCCGCGACCGCCGCCGCTGCGCTCGCGCCCGAGGACGGCGAGGGCGCCGCCGGGCTCGTGGCGCTCGCCGAGCGGGCGGTGGCGCCGCTGGAGCGGCTCGCGCCGGAGCTGCAGCGGGCGGGCGACGAGCTGCGCGACGTCGAGCTGCGCCTGCGCGAGACGGCCTCCGACCTGTACGCGTTCCTCGCGTCGCTCGAGGCGGAGCCGGGCCGGCTCGAGCAGCTCGAGGCGGAGCTGGACCGGATCGCGGAGGCGAAGCGCCGCTTCCGCTGCGCGACCTACGAGGAGCTCCTTGCGCGGGCGGCCGAGGCGCGCGCCGAGCTCGACGCGCTCGAGGCGGGCGCTGATCCCGCCGCGGCGGCGGCGGAGGCGCTCGCGGCCGCCGAGGCGCGCGTCCGGGCGCTCGCGCTCGAGCTGCGCGCCGAGCGCAACGCGGCCGCGCCGGCCTTCGCCGACGCCGTCGCGGCGGAGCTGCGCGACGTCGGCATGGGCGACGGCGAGTTCCTGTGCGAGCTGCGCGAGCGGGACGAGCCGGGGCCGACCGGCGCCGACGAGGCGATCTTCCTCGTGCGGCCGAACGCCGGGCTCCCGTTCGCGCCGGTCGCGGAGACCGCCTCGGGCGGCGAGCTGTCGCGGATCGCGCTCGCGATCGCGGCCGTCGCGGGCGGCGAGACGCTCGTCTTCGACGAGATCGACGCGGGCATCGGCGGGGAGACCGCGAACGCCGTCGGCCGCGTGCTGAAGCGCCTGGCCGAGCGCGCGCAGGTGATCACGATCACGCATCTGCCGCAGATCGCCGCGCTCGCCGACCGTCACTTCCGCGTCGAGAAGGTGCCCGGAGACCCGACGCACACGCGCATCGAGCGGCTCGGCGAGGAGGAGCGCAAGGTCGAGCTCGAGCGGATGCTCGGCGGCCAGGAGTTCCTCGCCAGCGTCCGCTGAGCGGGCGAGCCGCGACGGACGACGGCGTATCCTCGGCGCCGTGCCGCGCTACGCCGCCACCCGCACCCTGCTCGCGCCGCTCGAGGACGTGTGGGCGTTCCTCGCCGACCCGTACCGGCTCGCCGACTGGTGGCCGGGCGTCGCGGGCGTCCAGCCCGACCGGCGCGGCCTCGCGCCCGGCGCCCGCTGGCAGGTGATCGGGCCGAACCAGCCGAGCTACTTCCGGCGGCCGCAGATGACCGGGACGCTGCTCGTGCTCGATGTCGTGCCGATGCGGAGGATCGCGTTCCAGCTCAGCGGCGACCGCATCGACGCCGAGCTCGAGCTCGAGCCCGAGGCCGCGGACCGCACGCGGGCGACGCTCGCGGTCGAGGTGCCGTGGCTGATCGGCGCCCGCCGCTCGTTCCCGCACCGGGCGCTCGCCGGCCTGCACGCGCTCGTCCAGACGGCGGCCGAGTAGCGCGAGGCCTGTCCGACCTTCCCCGCTGCTACCCTCGAATCCCGTGAGCCTACGGGGCCCCGAAGCGTGTCGTCGTCCGAAGTTCGTCTTCGTGACGGGGGGCGTCGTCTCCGCGCTCGGCAAGGGCATCGTCGCCGCCTCGCTCGGCCGGCTGCTGAAGGCGCGCGGCCTGCGCGTCCAGCTGCAGAAGTTCGACCCATACCTGAACGTCGACCCGGGGACGATGAGCCCGTTCCAGCACGGCGAGGTGTTCGTGACCGAGGACGGCGCGGAGACCGACCTCGACATCGGCCACTACGAGCGCTTCGTCGACGAGAACTTCCTCCGCACCGCGAGCCACAGCGCGGGCGCGATCTGGGACACGGTGCTGCGCAAGGAGCGCAAGGGCGACTTCCTCGGCGCGACCGTGCAGGTGATCCCGCACATCACCAACGAGATCAAGGCGCGGATCCGGCGCGCCGCGGAGGCGAGCCCGACCGACGTCGTCATCTCGGAGATCGGCGGCACCGTCGGCGACATCGAGTCGCTGCCGTTCCTCGAGGCGATCCGCCAGTTCCGGCGCGAGGCGGGCCCGGAGAACGTCGCGTACGTGCACGTGACGCTCGTTCCGTTCCTCGAGGCGGCGGGGGAGCTGAAGACGAAGCCGACGCAGCACTCGGTGAACGAGCTGCGCCGCATCGGCATCCACCCGGACGTCGTCGTCTGCCGCTCGCACGAGGAGCTGTCCCGCGACATCCGCGACAAGATCGCGCTCTTCGCCGACGTCGACCCGGAGGCGGTGGTGGCGAGCCCCGACGTGCCGGACGTCTACCAGGTGCCGCGCGTGCTGCGCGAGGAGGGCCTCGACCGGCTCGTGTGCGACAAGCTCGGCCTCGACGTCGGCGAGCCCGACCTCTCCGAGTGGGACGCGCTGCTCGAGCGGATCGAGCAGCGGCGCGAGACGGTCGAGATCGCGCTGGTCGGCAAGTACGTGAAGCTCCAGGACGCCTACCTGTCGGTGCACGAGGCGCTCAAGCACGCCGGGCTCCACAGCGGCTGCGCGGTGCGCGTGCGTTGGGTGGACGCCGAGAACATGTCGTACGAGGAGGCGGCGGAGCTGCTCGAGGTCGTCGACGGCGTGCTCGTCCCGGGCGGGTTCGGATCGCGCGGCTGGGAGGGCAAGATCCTCGCCTGCCAGGTCGCGCGGGAGCGGCGGATCCCGTACCTCGGCATCTGCCTCGGCATGCACGTCGCCGTCTCGGAGTTCGCCCGTCACGTCGTCGGCCTCGAGGGCGCGAACTCGACCGAGATGGAGCCGGAGACGCCGTACCCGGTGATCGACCTGCTGCCCGAGCAGAAGGGGATCGAGGACCTCGGCGGCACGATGCGCCTCGGCGCCCAGGCGATCGAGGTGGCGGAGGGGACGCAGGCGCGCGACCTCTACGGGGAGGCGACGATCCACGAGCGCCACCGGCACCGCTACGAGGTGAACAACGCCTACCGCGAGCAGCTCGTCGAGGCGGGGCTCGTCGTCTCGGGCACCTTCCAGAACGGCCGGCTCGTGGAGATCATCGAGCTGCCCGACCATCCGTGGTTCGTCGCGAGCCAGTTCCACCCGGAGTTCAAGTCGCGCCCGACCCGGCCGGCGCCGCTCTTCCGCGGCTTCGTCGCGGCCGCGCTCGAGCGGGCGCGCGAGCGGCGCGCGGCGGCCGTGGC
>JADGHP010000121.1 GCA_019683855.1 Thermoleophilia bacterium | reverse complement strand
CTGGTACGTGCCGGCCGCGGTCGTCCGCCACGAGTACGCGGCCGTGATCGACAAGCGCTTCCTCACCCGCCACACGCTCTGGCACGCGCGCGCGATGCTGCGCTTCCTGCGCAAGCACCCGGAGCGGCTGCTCGCGCTGCGCTGACGCGAGCGGGGCGCAGCGGCCGCTACCGCCGCCGCACGAACGTGTAGCTCACCTGGGCGCCGAGCTGACGCGTGTCCGAAAAGCGCGCGGGGTCGACCTCGGCCGGGACGAACTTCTTGTCGACCACCACCTGGATCGCGAACCGCTCCGCCGGCGAGCGCACCCAGAAGACCCGCTGCTGGCCGCTGTCGATCGTCCCGTCGAGCTGGCGGAGCACACGGCCGCGGCTCGGGTAGCCGTTGTCGACGCGCAGCGCCGCCACGAGCACGTGCACCGGGCTCGGGTCGCTCGGCCCCGACCAGGCGAGCCGCGAGACGACCACCTTCACCCAGCCGCCTCGCCCGCCCGAGAAACGGAGGTACTGGCTGTCGGTCGCGCCGCTCCAGCCGTCCGGGGAGATACCGGTGCAGGTCGCGACGACGCGGTTCGGGCGCGCGAGCTCGACGAGCCACCACGTCTGCTCGAGGTTCGCCATGGAGTAGTGGTGCTCGGCCACCCGCCGGCCGGCCAGCTCGACGCAGGGACGCGACTCCACGGCGTAGCGGTACCGCGACGGCCCCTCGTTCCAGAGGAGCACCCCGGTCGGGTCGACGTTGGGGCTGCCGGCTGGGCCGGGCCCGCCGGCGGTGCCGTCGAAGCTCGTCACGCGCGTGATCGAGCGATTCCAGAACTCCAAGAGCTGCGCTGCGGTGTGGTCGCTCTCGCCCTCGGCCACATACAGGGTCGGCTGGCCGCCCGTGACGGCGTCCACCCAGGAGAACGGCCGGCGCAGGTGGTCGGCGAACTGGCGGCTGATCGAGACGGTGCCGGCCGCGGCGGCGATCTCGCCGGTGAGGTTCCACGCCAGCACGACCGCCGCGGCCACGGCCATCAGCTTGCCCGCGAGGGACTCGCGGCCGCGCAGCAGGCGCGTCGAGGGCGCTCGCAGGAGCACGACCGCCGCGAGCGCGACCGCGACGAGCAGCACCCGGGCCTCATCGATCGAGAGGTGGAGGTAGCGGTTCGCCCCCTGCAGGATCGCGAAGCCGAGCGCGTCGGAGTAGAGCTGGACGCCCATCTCGTAGGGCGACCCGACGGCGTGGTAGGTCGCGTATGAGACGAGGTAGAAGGCGAACGCGCCGGAGGCGGCCAGCGCCACGGCGTTCACCCGTCGGCGCTCCAGGACGAGCGCCGTCCCGACGAAGAGCAGCGGCGCCACGTAGATCAGGTTGCGCTCCTCGACCCGCGTCGCGAACGTCGTCGAGAGGTACGCCGCCTTCATCGCCGTGTAGAGGCCGAAGGCGACGAGGCCGGCGAGGCTCGTGCAGCGGAGCATCCGGATGGGGCGCGAGGGCTCCTCGCCGGGCAGGCGGACGAGCGCCGCGAGGCCGGCGACGAACGGGAGGACGCCGGTCGCGATCGCGAGGCAGCCGGCCGCCCAGCCGCCCATGTTCAGCGCTCGGTGCTTGTAGTAGGTCGTGACCGCGTACCACTCCTGCGACTGGTGGCTGCCGATCGCGCTGACGACGAAGATCGCGCCCAGCACGAGCACGACGGCGCCGACGTAGTCGCCGACGGACCAGGAGCGCCGCCACCGGCGGGCCCACTCGCTCGACCAGGCGGCAAAGAGCGCGGACAGGACGAGGATGCCCGGGACGACGACGAGCTCTCCGCGCACGAGGGGCGCGACCGCCGAGGCGAGGATCGCGGCTCCGGCCCACCGCCAGCGGCGCCGGCCTCGAAGCTCGACGAGCGCTTTCGCGATCAGGTAGAGGCAGAGCGCCGCGTAGGGGTAGGCGAGCGTCTCCTCGGCGATGTACGAGGAGTAGGCGAGCGAGGGGATCGCGGCCGCTCCCGCGCCGGCGAACAGGGCCCAGTTGCGGCGGACGACGAGCCGCGCGAGCAGGTACGTCGGGAAGACGACCGACGTCATCACGAACACGTCCAGGTACTTGATGCTCGCGTACGCGGCGCCGACGTCGTGGATCAGCCAGAAGGGAGCGGTGAGGTACGTGTACAGGGAGTCGAACGCGTGCGGCTCGCCTCGTCGCGCCGCATGCCCCGTGGCCGCGATGGAGCGCGCGAGCTGCGTCAGCTCGAGCTCGTCCCCAAAGAGCCACGGCGTGACGCGCGCCCAGCTCTCGACCGCGTAGACGAACGAGAGCACGACGTAGACGCTCGCGAGCGGGAGGGCCGCGAGGATCCGTTCTGCCCAGCCGCGTCGCTCCGTCGGCGTCGTCAGCTCGACGGCGTCGGAGGCGGTCGCGAGGCTCACTTCGCGAGCGCGCCGAGGACGACGCCTGGCTCGAGGTCGATCTGCCGCCGGACGAAGCTGCACGAGACCGCGGCGCGCTCGCACGCCTCCACGACCGCGTCCAGCCGCTCGCGCGGCGCGTCCGGGATCGTCACGAGCACGGCGTCCGGCTCGACCCGCCCGAGCACCCAGCCGATCTCGGCGGTGCCCGCGAGCACGGGCACGCCCTGGATGCGCCGGCGGAGGATCGACCGGTCGTCGTCGACGAACGCCACCACGCGCTCTCCCGGCGTCTCCCGCAGCTCCCGCAGCAGGCTGCGGCCGCTGCGCCCGGCGCCGACGATGACCACGCGCCGTTGACGGCTCCGCCCGACGAGCGCTTGGAGCACGCGGCCGGCCGCCCGCTCCCAGAAGCGAGAGGCGCCGACGAGCAGCGAGCAGAGCAGGACGTCGATCAGGAACGTGCCGCGCGGGAAGCCGTTCCACGGCACCGTCGCCCAGACGAAGAGGAACGCCGCCCCCTCCGAGAGCACGACCGCCGCGAAGACGCTCGCCGCGTCGCGGGCGCCCGCGTACCGCCAGACGCCCCGGTACAGCCCGAACGCGATGAAGGAGACGTAGCGCGCGACGAGGATCGCGGGCAGCGCCATGTCGAACACGTGCCGCTGCCAGGCGATTCCGGTCCCCTCGACGCGGATCAGGAAGGCGAGCGTGAACGACGCGGTGATCAGCGCGAAGTCGACGACGACCTCGACGAGGCGGCGGCGGTGCACGAGCAGCGAGCGGATGAGCCAGCTCGCCTGGTCCGGCTCGGGCGCGTGGTCGACCTCGGCGAGGAAGCTGCCGAACTGGAGCAGGAAGGCGAACGTGATCAGGACGCCGACGAGCGTGATCCACGTGTCGTCGAGCACGTTGTAGGCGAGGCTCGTAAGCCCGAGCGCGGCGGAGACGGCGCCCAGCAGCACGACCGCGCGCTTGTCCGAGAGCCCCTGGTAGACGAGCCGGTGCGAGGTGTGGTCGCGGCCGCCTTGCGTCACCGGCCGCCCCTCGAACAGCCGCACCACCGTGACGAGGGTCGTGTCGAGGATCGGCACCGCGAGCACGAGGAGAGGCAGGAGCAGCGTCGCCACCGTCGAGCCCGCCACCGTCCAGCTCGAGGCGAGGCCGAGCACGGCGACCCCGAAGCCGAGCACCTGGCTGCCGCTGTCGCCCATGAACACCGCGGCGGGGCGGCGCAGCCGCAGGTTGTAGGGCAGGAAGCCGAGGCAGGCGAAGCAGATGGCGAGCGCGAGCAGCGCCGTCAGCCGGCTCGGGTGCGTGACGTAGGCGTCGACCGCGAAGAAGGCGCACGCAACGGTGGCGAGGGTGGCGGCGAGCCCGTCCATGTTGTCGAGCAGGTTGAACGCGTTCGTCATCCCGACGAGCCACGCCATCCCGAGCGCCGTCGCGGCGACGTCGTTGCCGATGATCTCGACGCGGACGCCCGCGGCGAGGACGAGCGCGGCGGCGCCGGCCTGCGCGGCGAGCTTCGCGAGCGGCCGCAGCCGGACGATGTCGTCCACGAGCCCGGCCGCATACAGGAGCGCGCACCCGCCGAGGATCCCGCCGAGCTCGCGGCTCGCGGGCAAGGCCCCGACCGCGACCGCGACGCCGCAGCCGGCGAGGAGGCCCGCGAAGATGCCGCTTCCGCCGAGCAGCGGCGTCGAGCGCTCGTGCCAGCGGTCGGCGCGGGGGGCGGCGACGACGTGCCGCGCGGCGGGCGTCCGCAGCAGGGCCCAGATCGTGAGCAGGCTCACGGGGAGCGCCGTCAGTGCCGTGGCCGCGACCGTCACAGGGCACCCCGCATAGGCCGCGCGGATTGTGCGGCTCGTAGCACGGCGCTCACGGTAACCGAACGCTGTAAACGGCGTGTTTGGGCACCGCGCGTCACGGGCGACCGTCGGCTAGTTTGGCCGACGCGTCCGACGTGCAAACGCCTCTCCTCGAGCTCCTCCGGTGTCCCTTCTGCCGCGCGCCGCTCGCCGACGCCGACAGCGGGCTCGCCTGCGGCCGCTGCGATCGGCGCTTCGCGGTCGAGGACGGGATCCCGCGCATGCTCCATCCGGACCTGCCCGGCGCCGCCGCGAAGCTCGCGGAGGCGGCCGGCTGGGTGGAGAAGGCGCGCCGCGAGCGCTGGTACGAGCCCGACGACGCGCTCGACGCGGTGCTGCCGTTCGTGAACGAGGAGCTCGGCTGGGACGACCTCAACTGGGCGTCGAGCAGCTACTCGATCCGGGTGCTCCTCGACGAGGTCGTGGGCGCGCGGACGGGCCTGCGCGTGCTCGAGCTGGGCGCCGCGAAGGCGTGGGCGTCCCGGTTCTGGCTTGCGCGCGGCTGCGAGTACGTCGCCGCCGACATCCTCGCCGACCCGAACATCGGCCTCGGCCGCGGCGCCTTCTACGGCGACTTCGCGCGCGTCCAGGCCGACGGCGAGCACCTGCCGTTCGCGGAGGAGAGCTTCGACGTCGTCTACTGCGTCGCCACGCTCCACCACGCGCTCGATCTCGTGCGGATGGTGCGCGAGATGGCGCGCGTCGCGCGGCCGGGCGCCGTCGTGGCCGGGCTGAACGAGGGCACGCGCGGCGTCCTGCGCAGCCCCGAGAATCCCGACCAGGAGGCGGAGAAGGCGCTTCGGATCAACGAGCACGTGCACACCGTCTGGGCGTACGCCGCCGCGTTCGCGCGCGCCGGGCTCGCCATCCGGAGGCTGGAGCGCGCGGACGGCGCGCCGCCTCGCCCCTTCGGCCGCCTGCTCTCGAAGCTGCCGCGCGTCGGGCCGGCGCTCGGCACGCTCGCGCACCTGAGCGTCTACCCGTACACCGGCGTCTCGCTCTACGCGGAGCGGCGATGATGAGCACCTACGCCGCTCTCATCGAGTCCCGCGATCTCTGGCGGGGGGGGGGGGGGGGGGGGGGGGGGGGGGGGGGGGGGGGGGGGGGGGGGGGGGGGGGGGGGGGGGGGGGGGGGGGGGGGGGGGGGGGGGGGGGG
>JADGHP010000120.1 GCA_019683855.1 Thermoleophilia bacterium | reverse complement strand
CTCATGCGTCGAACTCCACCTGCTCGAAGTAGCGCAACGCCGTCCGCCCCGGCCGGATGCGCGGTCGCAGCGCCGCGAGCTCCTCGTCGGAGATCTCGCCCAGGGCGCGCTTCACCGCAAGCCAGGGCAGGTTCAGGTCCTCCTGGTAGACGATCGTCGAGATGCGCGGGTTCACCTCGATCACGTGCTCGCCGACGAGCTGGATGTTGAAGAACCACTCGATCTCGAGCTCCGCCACGATCCGCTCCGCGAGCTCCATCAGCTTCGGCTCCTCGAGCGTCACGAAGAACATCGCGAGCCCGGCGCGCATCGCCTCGCGCGTCTTCGGGTGGCCGAGGACGACGCGCTTGCCGTCCGCGATGCCGTCGATCGTGCGCTCGCCCCCGGTAGCGAGCTCCATCACGAGCAGATCGACGCCGTCCTCCGGCAGCAGCTCGACCGCCTCCTCGAGGCGCATCGCCACCGCGCCCGGCCGCTCGTGGAGGAGCTGGTGCGCCCTATCGACCGTCGGGTCGAGGATCCGGAACCCGCGCGAGCCAGAGGAGAACACCGGCTTGAAGCACACCGGCCGCTCCGGGTAGCCGAGCTCGCGCGCCGCCGCCTCGACCCCCGTCGCCCCGGTGACGCGGCGGAACGCCGGCGCCGGCACCCCGATCCGGTGCAGCAGCGCGTACGTCTCCGCCTTGTCGTTCGAGCGGCGCACCGTCTCGGGGCCCGAGACGAGCACCGGCACCGGGAACTCGCTCCGTCGCGCCGCGAGGTGGGGGAGGTCGTGCGACGACTCCGGCAGCACGACGTCCACGCGCTCGCGCTCCACGATCTCGAGCAGCGCGTCGGCGTACGCGGGATCGGCGCCGGGCGGGACGACGTGGAAGGCGTCGCAGACGTGCCGCCCGATCGCCCGCTCGGACATGTCCACGCCGACGAGCCGCACCTCCCGCTCGCCGTTGTCGCGCAGCGCCCGCAGCAGCCGGGCCGCTCCCGGCGCGCCCGCCGCGGTGACGAGGATCGTCGTCACCCGGCCGCCCCCGGCTCGTCGACGACGGTCGCGTGTCGCGCGCGATCGATATCGGCGTCGAGTCCGCAGCTCATCGCGCCGATGCTACTGCGGGGCGCGAGCGCGTCGTCCGCGAGCCGCCGCGCCCGTCTCACGCGAGCGTGCTGCGGCGCGGCGCGTCGCGATGCCTCGCGTCGCGGAGCGCGAGCCGGAGCCGCTCGCCCATGCTGCGCGGCCGCAGCTCGGCGAGGAGGACGGCGCCCGCGCCCGGGCCCCCGGCTCCGTAGCGCGCGGCGCGGGCCTCCGCGAGCGCCGCGCTCCGCCAGCCGGCCTCGTCCCGCACGTACAGCTCGTCCTCGAAGACGAGGAAGCCGCAGCGCTCGAACAGCGCGACCCACTCCTCCGGCGGCCGCTGCACCTGCCAGCCCTGATCGTCGAGCTCCCCGGTCGGGACGCTCACGAGCAGCCGCCCGTCGGCGGCGAGCACCCGTCGCAGCTCGCGCAGCGCCGCCTCGTCGCCGGCCTCGTCGCGCGGCGCCTCCACCGCGTACACCTCGGTGTCGCGGCCCACGTGCTCGAGCGTCGAGACGCAGAGGACGAGCTCGAAGGCGCCGTCGCCGAAGGGGAGGTCGCGCACGTCGGCGACGACGCGCCGCAGCCCCGGCGCCTCGGCCTCGGCGAGGTCGACGCCGGTCAGCTCGTCCGCGCCCAGGGCGAGGAGGCCCGCGAGGTACGCGGGCTCGGCGTGCGCGTAGCCGACGTCGAGCACGCGCCGCTCGCCGTCGTAGCGGGCGAGACACCACGGGATCTCGATCGCCCGCTCGTCGCTCCACGCGGGGGCGCGCAGGAGGCGCGGTCGCGCCGGGCCGCGCACCTCCCGCGGCTTCGCTCGCTCGCCCGCCGCGCGCGCCACCGCGTCGTCGAGGAGTGCGACCCCTGCGAACTCCTCGCTTGCGACGAGGTCGCGCAACAGGCCCGAGCGCGAGATCTCGCCGGCCGCGAGCTGCGCCAGCGCGCGCGCCTTCGCCTCCGGCTCCACGGGTCGCCGCACCGCCAGCCGCCAGAGCCGCTCGACGAACTCCTCGTCGCTGCCGCCGCTCGCCTCCAGCCAGGCTGCGAGGTCGCCGTGCACGGGGTGGAGGCTAGACTCGCGCCCGTGGCGTTGCAGGGGAAGCGGATCTTCGTCACCGGCGGCGCCGGCTTCATCGCGACGACTCTTGCGCGCCGGCTCGTGGACCGGAACGAGATCGTCGCGCTCGACAACCTGCACCGCGACGCCCTCTCGGGCACCGACCTCGGCTCGCACCCGAACTTCACGCTCCACCGGGTGGACGTCCTCGACGGTGACGCCGTGCGGGAGCTCGCCCGCGGCGCGACGCACATCGTCCACTGCGCCGCCATCGCCGGCGTCGACGCGGTGCTCGAGAGCCCGGTGCGGACGATGCGCGTGAACATGATCGGCACCTACAACGTGCTCGAGGCGGCGGTCGCGACCCAGGACACGCTCGAGCGGCTCGTCGACTTCTCCACGAGCGAGGTCTTCGGCACGCGCGCCTTCAACGTGCACGAGGGTCACGTGTCCACGATCGGCTCCGTGGGCGAGGCGCGCTGGACGTACGCGGTCTCGAAGCTCGCCGGCGAGCACATGGCGCACGCCTACCACGACGAGCTGGGCCTGCCGACGGTGACGGTGCGGCCCTTCAACGTGTACGGGCCCGGTCAGATCGGCGGCGGGGCGATCCGGGCGTTCATCGAGGCGGCGCTCTCTGGCGAGGACCTCGTCGTGCGCGGCGACGGCTCCCAGATCCGCGCCTGGTGCTACGTCGACGACATGGTCGAGGCCGTCATGCTCTGCCTCGAGCGGCCGGAGGCGGTCGGGCAGAGCTTCAACGTCGGCAACCCGCGCTCCGCGGTCACCATCTTCGACCTCGCCCAGCGCGTGAAGCGGCTGACCGGCTGTCCGGGCGAGATCCGCTTCGCGCCGCTCGACTACGTCGACGTCGAGCTGCGGATCCCGAACGTGGAGAAGGCGCGCGAGCTGCTCGGCTTCGAGGCGCGCGTCGAGCTGGACGAGGGGCTCGAGCGGACGATCGCGTGGTACCGGGCGCGCAAGCCGGCGCTCGCCTAGGCGGGGTGCGCGTCCTCGTCACCGGCGGTCGCGGCTTCATCGGCTCGCACGTGTGCGACGCGCTCCGCGCGGCGGGGCACGAGGCGGTCCCGCTGGGGCGGGCCGACGGCGACCTCGCCGAGGAGGGCGTCGCCGAGCGGCTCGTCGAGGCGCACCGTCCGGACGCGGTCGTCCACCTGGCGGCGGCGATGCCGGGGGACGAGCGGCTCGCGCAGAACGCGCCGATCACGGCGCTCGTGGCGGCGGCGTGCGCGGCGCGCGGGATCCCGCTCTTCCACGGCTCGACGACCTCGGTGTACGCCGACGAGACGCCGTACGCCGAGAGCAAGCGGGCGAGCGAGGCGGCCGCGGGCGACGCGACGATGCTGCGCTTCCACTTTCCGTACGGGCCGGGGCAGCGGCGCGGCGCGATCCCGACGATGCTGCGGCAGGCGCTCGCCGGCGAGGCGGTCGTGGTCTACCGGGGCTGGGAGCGCTCGTTCTGCTTCGTGCGCGACGCGGCGGAGGCGGTGGCGCTTCTCGTCGAGCGAGGCGAGCGCGGCGCGTGGGACATCGGTCGCGACGACGACCGGCGGTCGCTGCACGAGGTGGCGCGGCTCGCCTGCAGCGCGGCGGGCGCGGCGGAGGAGCTGATCGCGGTGGTGGAGCCGCCGCCGGGCCCGACGCCGGTGCTCGCCTCGCTCGACATCGCGCCGCTGCGCGCCCTCGGCTGGGCTCCGCAGGTCGCGCTCGAGGACGGGATGCGCCGCACGCTCGAGTGGCTCCGCGGCTCGGTCTGATCGCGTCCCTTTCGGACATGTCCCGGTAACAGTTACCGGGACATGTCCTGAGTGGACGCGTCCGCCGGGATGCGGGGCGGCGCCGGCGCTAGCATCGGCGCGGCATGAAGACGGTCCTCTTCCTCGGCGCGGGGCGGCATCAGCGCGCCGCGATCCGCCGCGCGAAGGAGCTCGGGCTGCGCGTCGCCGCGATCGACGGCAACCCCGACGCGCTCGGGCTCCAGGACGCCGACGTCGCCGAGGTCGTCAACTTCGTCGAGATCCCGAAGGCGATCGCGTTCGCGGAGAAGATCCGCCCCGACGGCGTCCTCACGATCACCTCCGACCGCGCGGTCGTCGCCGTCGCCGCGGTCGCCGAGGCGCTCGGCCTCCCCGGCATCGGCGTCGACGTGGCGGTCGGGCTCACGCACAAGGTCGAGATGCGCCGCCGTCTCGAGCGGGCGGGCATCCCGCAGCCGCGCTTCGGCTCCGCGCGCACGCCCGACGAGGCGCGCGCCGCCGCCGTGCACGTCGGCTTCCCGCTCGTGATCAAGCCCGCCGACTCCGGCGGCCAGCGCGGCGTCTTCCGCGTCGAGAGCGAGGACGAGCTCGTCGCGCGCTTCCCCGAGTCGCTCGAGCTCTCCCGCGGCGGCGAGGTGATCGTCGAGGAGTTCGTCGAGGGCATGGAGATGAACGCGATGGCCGTCGTCCGCGACGGCGAGGTGATCCCGCTCACCCTCTCGGACCGGCACCGCCCGCCCGGCTCGGGCTTCGCCGTCGGCTGGATCCACGCCTACCCGGCATCGCTGAACGGGACGGGCACCGCCGCGGCCGAGGCGATGATCGAGAAGACGCTGCTCGAGCTCGGCCTCCGCAACGGGATCGGCTTCCCGCAGCTGATCGCCCATCCCGACGGCCGCGTCCTGATGATCGAGGTGGCGGCGCGGATCCCCGGGGGCCAGATGGCCGATCTCGTCCGCCACGCCGTCGGCGTCGACCTCGTCGAGGTCGCGCTCCGCTTCGCGCTCGGCGAGCCGGTGCCGGACGCGCTCTGCCGCCCGAAGTTCCGCCAGCCGGTCGCGATCCGCTTCTTCACCGCCCAGCCGGGCCCGCTCCCGGTCGGCCGCGTCCGCTCGGCGGCGAACCTCGACAAGGTGCTCGCCGCGCCCGGCGTCGTGCAGGCGGAGAGCTACATCGTTCCCGGCGAGGTGATCCGGCCGGTGCAGCGCGATGGCGACCGCCGCGGCTACGTCGTCGCGGTCGGCGCGACCGGCCGGGAGGCGCTCGAGCGCTCCGAGCGGGCGGCCGCCCTCGTCGAGGTCGAGGTCGAGTAGCCGGCGCGATGTCCTGCGCGTTCAACCTCGCTCACTACCGGGAGCTGCTCGACGCGGCGGAGGCGGGCGGCTACCGCTGCGCCTTCTTCGACCGCGAGCCGGCGCCGGGCGACCTCTTCCTCCGCCACGACGTCGACATGTCGCTCGACGCGGCCCTGGCGATGGCGGAGCTCGAGGCGGAGCGCGGCGTCGCCGCCACGTACTTCCTCATGACGCGC
>JADGHP010000119.1 GCA_019683855.1 Thermoleophilia bacterium | reverse complement strand
GATCCACCGCGTCAACTCGCTGCGCAAGGAGCTGGGCTTCGAGCTCACCGACCGGATCGTGCTGACCGTGCCCGCGTCGCAGCGGCGGCTCGTCGAGCGTCACGGCGACTGGATCGCCTCCGAGGTGCTCGCCACCGAGACCCGGGTTGGCGACGCGCTCGCGATCGAGCGGGCCGCGCTCTGATGCTGACCATCTTCGGCGCCGCCTCGGTGTCGTTCATGATGCTCATGTATGCTCTCGAGCGCCGCGGCCGGGGCTTCATCCTCGCGTTCGCTTGCGGCTGCTTGCTCTCGAGCGCATACGGCTTCCTGGCGGGCACGTGGCCGTTCGGCGTCGTCGAGGCGATCTGGGCCGCCGTCGCAGTGCGCCGCTTTCGCGGAGACTGCCGTGGAGCCCGAACCTGCGAACGCTGTCCCTGAGCCGGTCGAGTCGCTGCGCTGGTTGACGCGCGGCGTCGGCAGCATCGGGCTCGCAAGCTTCTTCAGCGATTCCGGCCACGAGATCGCGACCTCGGTCCTGCCGACCTTCGTCACGGCAGCCGCGACCGGGGCGATCGGGCTCGCGCCGCCGCCTGGCTCGCGCGCCGCGTCCGTAACGGGGTCTGACCCGGGTCTGACCCCACGTAGGAAAGTCGTCACGCATCCGTAACGGGGTCGCCGCGGTGAGCCTGCGCCGCTCGGGCGCGACCGAAGCGGCTACGCCGCCGAGGGATGGACGGCGGCCTCGGCGCGGCGCAGCTCGACGGGGAGCCGGAAGACGACGTCCTCGTAGCCGGAGCCGACCTCGCGGATCTCGTCGACGCCGCGCTCGCGGAACCAGTCGCAGACGCGCTCCACGAGCCGCTCCGGCGCGGAGGCGCCCGAGGTGAGGCCGACCGACTCGCGTCCCTCGAGCCAGCGTTCGTTGATCCGCGTCTCGTCCTCGACGAGGTGCGCCTCGACGCCCGCGGCGCGCGCGACCTCCACGAGGCGGTTCGAGTTGGACGAGTTGCGGCTGCCGATCACGAGCAGCAGGTCGATCTCGTCGAGCAGCTCCTTCACCGCCCACTGGCGGTTGGAGGTCGCGTAGCAGATGTCCTCCTTGGCCGGCCCCTCGATCCCGGGGAAGCGGCGGCGGAGGACGGCGACGATCTCGTTCGTCTCGTCGACGGACAGCGTCGTCTGGGTCACGTAGGCGAGCGGACGTCCCGCGGGCAGCTCGACCGTCTCCGCGTCCGCGACCGACTCCACGAGCGTCATCGCCTCGGGCGCCTCGCCCAGCGTCCCCTCGACCTCCTCGTGACCGGCGTGCCCGATCAGGACGACCGCGTAGCCGCGCTGCGCGTACCGGCGCGCCTGCGCGTGCACCTTGGTCACGAGCGGGCAGGTGGCGTCGATCGTCGTCAGCCCGCGGGCGGCCGCCGCGTCGCGCACCGCCGGCGCGACCCCGTGCGCGGAGAAGACGAGTGTCGACCCGGGCGGCACGTCGGCGACCGACTCGACGAACACCGCCCCCTGCCGTTCGAGCTCGCGGACGACGTGGGAGTTGTGGACGATCTGCTTGCGGACGAAGACCGGTCTCCCGTAGAGCGCGAGCGCGCGCTCGACCGTCTCGACCGCCCGCTCGACGCCCGCGCAGTAGCCCCGCGGGGAGGCGAGAAGGAGGCGCTTCACCACGTCGAGGCCACGATAGCCCCCATCCGTGAGATCCGGGTTAAGAACCGCGCAGCTGGGGAGCGTCGACGTCGTGGCCGACATGGGAAAGCCCGCCGCTCGGGGGGTCGGTGCGGCGGGCCCTCCCAAGTTGCTCACCGCGGGGCTGTAGAGGCAGGCACGCGCACCGCGGTTCGCATCGCCCAGTGGGGCGGACACTAGAGCCGCGCCCCCAGCCCCGACAATGGGCCAGACGGCCTATCTTTTCGGCGAGGAAGGATCATCGTTCACGGCGGGAAGACAGTCTCGCCCGCTCGCTCCGCGTGCGGCCGCTCCCTATGATCCCGAGCGCCCAGTGTTCGCGACAGCGGAGCCGCTCTGCGCTGCTCTCGTCGGAGCCGCGCTCGCCTGGGAGACCACGGCCGTCGCGGCGTGCGCGCTCACGCTCGGGCTCCTCGCCGGAGTGCTGGCTCGCCGCCGCGCCGCGGGGCGTGCCGCGGGGCGCGTCGCGGGTCGGCGCGAGCGCAAGCTCAGGAGCCTGCGCTGGATCGCGACCGAGCGGATGCGCTCCACGCTCGCGCTCGGGCTCGGGCGGCTGCTCGAGGAGAACCGCGAGCGTCTCGCCCGGCAGTCGGCGCTCCTGCGGGCGGCGCAGGTGCTGAGCGAGGAGCTCGAGCTGGGAGCGGTCCTGCAGCGGCTCGTCGACCAGCTCGCCGAGCTGCTCGGCGCGGACGCGGCCGACTGCTACCTCTACGACCGCGACGCGGGCGTCCTCCGCTGCGCCGCGGTGCGCGGGCTCGACCGGTCGCTGCTCGGCGTCGAGCTCCCCGTCGGACGAGGTCTCGCCGGCCTCGCCGTGCGCGCCGACCGGCCGCTCTCCACGAGCGAGCACGGCGAGATCGCCGAGCCGGTGCCGCACCCGGCCTACGGCGGCTTCACCGACGCGATCGCCGTGCCGATGCGCTGGAGCGACGAGGTGCAGGGGGTGCTCTGGGTCGGCCGGCGGGACGGTCGCCGGTTCGGGCGCAGCGACGCCGAGGTGCTCGAGGCGTTCGCGGGGCTGGCCTCGCTCGCGCTCCGCAACGCGGAGACCTACACGCGCAGCTCGCGACAGGCGCGCGTGCAGCGCGGCTTCTACCGGATCGCCTCCGTGCTCGGCCAGTCGCTCTCGCGGTCGGCGACCCTCGGCGCGGTCGCGCAGGCGGCTGCCGAGGCCCTCGCCGGAGCGGCGGCGGCGGTGCTCGTCCCGGCCGGGGCGAGACTCGAGCCGGCCGGGAGCTACGAGCTCCCCGACGCGGTGCTCGAGCTCCTCGCCGGCGGCGTCGAGGATGGCGCGAGCGCGCTCGTGCGAGCAGCGTCCCACGGCCACGTGATCGCGTCGCCGTCGCTCGCCGAGGACGAGCGCCTGCCGGAGGACTGGCGCGCCGCCGCCGTGCAGCACGGCTACGGCGCGCTCCTCTCGGTGCCGGTGGAGGCGCCGCGGAGCTCGGGCAGCGGGCTCGTGCTCGTCTTCTTCCGCGAGGAGCGGACGTTCACCGAGGACGACCTCGACCTCGCCCGCCATCTCGCCGAGGCGACGCGCGGCGCGCTCGAGCGGGCGGAGCTGTACGAGACCGAGCGGAGCGCCCGCACGCTCGCCCAGCAGCTCATGCGCACCGGGCGGCTGCTCGGAAGCGAGCTGGACCCGGCCGCGGTGCTCGACGAGGTCGTCCAGCAGGCGCGCGAGCTCGTCGAGGCGGAAGCGTGCGCGATCCGTCTGCTCGAGGGCGAGGAGCTCGTCGTCACGGCGGCCGAGGGGCAGGGCGCCGAGGAGGCGCTCGAGTCGCGCAGCCCCGCGGGCGCCTGGCTTTCCGGGGACGTCGTCCAGTCGGGCGCGCCGGTCGCGCTCGCCGACGCCGGCGCGGAAGCCCGGCTGCGCGCGCTCGACCCGCTGCTCGCGGCCGGGCACGCCGCCTACCTCGGCGTCCCGCTCGCGGGCGCGGAGGGAGCTCCGGTCGGCGTCCTCGCCGTCTACGCGTCCGCTCCGCGCGACTGGCGCGAGGAGGAGGTCGAGGCCCTCCAGGCCCTTGCCGCGAGCGCGTCCGCGGCGCTCTCGAACGCCGAGCTGTATCAGCGCGTGGCGCTGGAGCGCGAGCGGAGCGTCGCCATCCTGGCCAACATCGCCGACGGCATCGTCGCGGTCGACCGCGAGGGCGCGGTCGTGCTCTGGAACGCGGCCGCGGAGCGCATCACCGGCATCCCGGCCGGGCTCGCCCTGGGACGCAAGCCGGAGGAGGTGCTGCAGCGGAGTCTCGACTCGACCGAGGACGCGCCGACCGGGGATCGCCTCGTCTCGATCATGCGCGGGCGCGAGGAGGTGTGGCTCTCGGTCACCGAGGCCGTGATGCGCGATCCGGCGGGCGCCGTCGCCGGCCGGATCTTCGCCTTCCGCGACATCTCCGGCGACCGGCTCGTCGAGCAGGTGAAGTCGGACTTCGTCTCCACCGTCTCGCACGAGCTGCGCACGCCGCTCACCTCGATCTACGGCTTCGCGGAGACGCTGCTGCGGCGGGACGTGCTGTTCGGCGAGCAGGAGCGCAAGACGTTCCTCGGCTACATCGCCTCCGAGTCGCAGCGGCTGGCCACGATCGTGGACACGCTGCTCAACGTCGCGCGCCTCGACACCGGCGATCTGCAGGTGAGCCTCGCCGAGACCGACGTGCGCGACGTGGTCGGCCAGGTGGTCGAGTCCGCCCGCGAAGCCGGCGCGAACGGGCACCGCTTCGTCGTCGACCTGCCCGACGAGCCGCTCCAGGCGCGAGCCGACCCGGAGAAGCTGCGGCAGGTCTTCGCGATCCTGCTCGACAACGCCCTCAAGTACTCGCCCGAGGGAGGCACCGTGACCGTCGGCGCCGCGCGCAAGCGCGACCGCGTCGAGGTCAGCGTCGCGGACGAGGGGATCGGCATCCCGCACGCCGACCACGAGCAGATCTTCCGCAAGTTCTACCGCGGCGCCGACGCGGAGCTGCGGACGCGCGCGGGCGGCACCGGGCTCGGCCTCTTCATCGCGCGGGGTCTCGTGACCGCGATGGGCGGGCGGATCTGGGTGACCTCACGCGAGGGCGAGGGCTCGCGCTTCGCCTTCGAACTGCCGGCGGCCGCTGCGAGCGGCTACGGGAGCGCGAGTCAGGCGACGTCGGGCAGGGTATAGCGACACATGGCGGCGGGCCCGGTGACGCGCGTGCTGGTGATCGACGACGAGGCGCCGATCCGCCTCCTCTGCCGGGTCAACCTCGAGGCGGAGGGCATGGAGGTGCTGGAGGCGCCGGACGGGCCGAGCGGGCTCGAGCTCGCGCGCACGGGGCGGCCCGACGTGATCCTGCTCGACGTGATGATGCCCGGGCTCGACGGCTGGCGGGTGGCGGAGGAGCTGCTCGAGGACGAGCGCACGAGCCGGATCCCGATCATCTTCCTCACGGCTCGAGCCGAGTTCCGCGACCGCGCCCGCGGGCTCGACATCGGCGGCGTCGACTACGTGACGAAGCCGTTCAATCCGCTCGAGCTGGCGCCGCTCGTCGACGACCTGCTCGCCCGCATCGACCGCGGCGAGCGCGACGTGCTGCGGGTCGAGAAGCTCGCCGAGCTGCGCTCGCTCATGGACGCCGAGTAGCGGTGCGGCCTCGAGCGGCGCGTGCTTCGGGTCGAAGCGAGCGGCGCGTGCTTCGGGTCGAACGCGGGAGAGGCCGCACTAGGAGCGGGCCGTCTGCGCGAGGACGGTGCCGCAGAGGACGACGGCGGCGCCCGCGATCTGCACCGGCGAGAGCGACTCCTCGAG
>JADGHP010000118.1 GCA_019683855.1 Thermoleophilia bacterium | reverse complement strand
GAGACCGTCTCCACCGACTACGACACCTCCGACCGGCTGTACTTCGAGCCGCTCGACGC
The DNA here is from genome assembly GCA_019683855.1 of Thermoleophilia bacterium. Lineage (GTDB taxonomy): Bacteria > Actinomycetota > Thermoleophilia > Gaiellales > Gaiellaceae > Palsa-739. The sequence goes on along the minus strand of JADGHP010000118.1, from coordinate 5,400 downwards.
CGAGTCGGTGCTCGCCGTGTGCGAGCGGGAGCGGCCCGAGGGCGTCGTGATCCAGTTCGGCGGCCAGACGCCGCTCAAGCTCGCTCGCGCGATCGAGGAGGCCGGCTACCGCATCCTCGGCACTCCGTACGAGGCCGTCGACCTCGCCGAGGACCGGGAGCGGTTCGCCGGGCTGTTGCGCGCCCACGGCCTGCGCTCGCCGGCGTGGGGGATGGCGACCTCGGCCGAGGAGGCGGTCGCGATCGCGGAGGAGATCGGCTACCCGGTGCTGATCCGGCCCTCGTACGTGCTCGGCGGCCGCGCGATGCGGATCTGCTACTCGGCCGAGGAGGTGCGCGCGGTACCGGCGCTGGCGGCGGAGCCCCGGTCGGGCGCGGCGGGACGCGTCCTCGTCGACCGCTTCCTCGAGAACGCGGTCGAGGTGGACGTGGACGCGCTCTGCGACGGGACGCAGACGTACGTCGCGGCGGTGATGCAGCACGTCGAGGAGGCGGGCGTCCACTCCGGCGACTCGGCCTGCGTCCTGCCGGCCCCGAGCCTGACGCGCGAGCAGACGGTGGAAATCGAGCGCATCGTGCGCGTGCTCGGTCGCGCCCTCGGGGTCGTGGGGCTCCTCAACGTGCAGCTCGCGGTGACCGCCGAGGGGGAGGTGTACGTGCTCGAGGCGAACCCGCGCGCCTCGCGGACGGTGCCGTTCGTCAGCAAAGCCACCGGCGTCGAGCTCGTGGCCGCCGCGTGCCGGCTCTCGCTCGGAGCGCGGCTCGAGGAGCTCGGCCTGCCGCCGGAGCGCGCGCCGAGCGGGTGGAGCGTGAAGGCCGCCGTGCTGCCGTTCGCGCGCTTCCCCGGCAGCGACCCGGTGCTCGGGCCGGAGATGCGCTCGACGGGCGAGGTGATGGCGAGCGCCGCCGACCTGCCGACCGCGCTGGACAAGGCCGAGCGGGCCGCGGGCCGCCGCTTGCCGCGCAGCGGCGCGGTCTTCATCTCGATCCGTCCGCCCGACCAGCCGGCCGCGGTGCCGATCGCCGCCACGCTCGTCGGGCTCGGCTTCACGCTCTACGCCACCGAGGGCACCGCGGCGACGCTCGCCGCCGCCGGGATCGAGGTCGAGCCGGTGCGCAAGCTGAGCGAGGCGCGGCCGGGCGAGCCGACGGTGATCGACCTGATCCGGCGCGGACGCTGCGACCTCGTGATCAACACCCCCGAGGGGCGGAACGCGCGCTCGGACGGCTACGCGATCCGGGAGGCGGCGCTGACGCGGCGGGTGCCGTGCATCACGACGCTCTCGGGCGCCGCCGCGGCCGTCCATGCGATCGCGAACGCGCGCGCCGAGCGGGCGCTCTCGCTCCAGGAGCGGATCGACGCGAACGGGATCCATGCCGCGCGCACATCGGCGTAGGGTCGTCGGCGCGGAGCGCGTCGGGCCGTACACCCTGCTGCGGCTGGACCGCGGCCCCCTCGACCCGGGCGCGCCCGGGCAGTTCTTCATGCTCGAGGCGCCGGGCCGGCCGCTGCCGCGCCCGTTCTCGCTCTGTCTCGCCCCGCCCGGCGAGCTCGCGTTCCTGATCGAGCCGGTCGGGCCCGGTACGGAGGCGCTGTGCGCGCTCGAGCCGGGGGACGAGATCCGCGTCGTGGGGCCGCTCGGCCGCGGCTACCGGCTCGACGTCGCGCGGCCGCTCCTCGTCGGCGGCGGGATCGGGATCGCCCCGCTGCCGTGGCTCTCGCAGGCGCTCGGGCGTCCGCCCGCCGTGCTCGGCTTCCGGACGGCCGCGCACGCAGAGGCGGCGGCGCTGCTCCCGGGCGCGGAGGTGGTGGTCGACCCGGTGCTCGTGACGGACGGAATCCCGTCCGGGCTCGACCTCCTCGCCTGCGGGCCGGAGCCGATGCTGCGCGCCCTCGCCGCGCGCTGGCCGGAGGCGCAGCTCGCCTGGGAGGCGCCGATGGCGTGCGGCTACGGCGCCTGCTACGGGTGCGCGGTACGGATCGACGGCGAGCTGAAGCGCCTCTGCGTCGAGGGGCCCGTCCTTTCCGGCCATCGCCTCGTTTGCCATGTCCCCGGACCTGGTCGCGAGACGTGTCCGAAGGAGGCGGCAGCGTGATGCTGCTGAACGCGAGCGGCTGCCTCGACGCGCTCGCCGCGCCCGACGTCGCGCGCCAGCTCGACGCGTTCGTGACGAAGACGATCACGCCGCTCCCGCGCGAGGGGAACGCGCCGCCGCGGATCGCCGAGACGGCGCACGGGATGCTGAACGCGATCGGGCTCGCGAACCCCGGCCGGGAGCGGTTCCTGGCCGAGCAGCTGCCGCGCCTGCTCGAGCTGGGCGTGCCGGTGTGGGTCTCCGTCGGCGGCTTCTGCGCCGCCGACTACGCCGAGACGTGCGCCGCCCTGGACGGCGTCGACGGCGTGGCCGCGGTCGAGCTGAACCTCTCCTGCCCGAACGTCGACGAGGCGGCCGACTCGGCCGCCGAGATCGTCGCCGCCTGCCGCGCCGCCACCCGGCTTTCCCTCTACGCGAAGCTCTCGGCCGCCCATCCCGACGTCGCCGCCGTCGCCCGCGCCGTCGCCCAGGCGGGCGCGGACGGGCTCTCGCTCGTCAACACGCTGCGCGGGATCGCGCTCGACCGTGCGCTGCGGCCCGTGCTCGCGCGCGGGAGCGGCGGTCTCTCGGGTCCGTCGCTGAAGCCGCTCGCCCTCTCTGCCGTCCACGCGTGCTACGCGGCGACGGGCCTCCCGATCGTCGGCATGGGCGGCGTCCAGACCGGCCGGGACGCCCTCGAGCTCCTCGCCTGCGGCGCGCGCGATGTCGCGCTCGGCACCGTTCTGTTCGCCGATCCGGACGCTCCGAGGCGCGTGCGCGCGGAGCTGCACGACGCCGCCGCCGAGGCCGGCGTTGCCTCGCCGGAAGACGCCTTCGCCCTCGCGCACGCGTCCCGAAAAAGACCTGGAAAGGACGGCAAGCGTCCCAGCTTGAACGCGCCCGGCGCGTTGGTAAGATCGGCCGGCCGTGGCCCCCTCGAAGACGCAAGCGCACGCGCCCGTTCGCTCCCTCGACCAGCGCATGGACGCGCTCAAGCGCGCGAACGACGTCCGCGTCCGGCGGGCGCAGCTGAAGAAGGACCTCAAGGAGGGCAAGGTTCGGATCGAGCAGATCCTCGGTGACCCGCCCGACTACGTCTCGACGGCGAAGGTCGTCGACCTCCTCATGGCGGTGCCGAAGTTCGGTCGCGTCAAGGCGACCCGCTTCCTGAGCACCTGCCGCATCAGCCCGTCGAAGACGGTGGGCGGCCTCTCGGATCGGCAGCGCGCGGAGCTGATTGGCCTCTTCCAGCGGTAGCGGACGGCCGTCCGTCCTCGTCATCACGGGCCCGTCCGGGGCCGGCAAGGGAACGTTGCTCCGGGAGCTCGTCGGGCGCGTGCCCGGGCTCGAGGCGACCGTCTCGGCGACGACGCGGGAGCGGCGGCCGGGGGAGGAGGACGGCCGCGAGTACTGGTTCCTCTCCCCGCAGGAGTTCCTGGAGCGGGTCGAGCGCGGCGAGTTCCTCGAGCACGTGGAGTACGTGTCGGGCCACCGCTACGGGACGCTGCGCTCCGAGCTCGCCCGGATCCGTCGCGCCGGGCGCGTGCCCCTGCTCGAGCTGGAGACCGAGGGCGCGCTGCGCGTGCGCCGCGAGGTGCCGGGCGCGGTGACCATCTTCATCTCGGCGCCCGTCGAGGAGCTGGAGCGGCGCCTGCGAGAGCGGGCCACGGAGAGCACGGGCGAGATCGGGGAGCGGATCGCGCTCGCGCGCAAGCAGCTGCGGCAGGCTCGTCGGTTCGACTACGTGGTCGTAAACGACGAGCTGCAGCGCGCCGTCGAGGAGCTGATCGGGCTCGTCCGCGGCCTCCTCGCGTCGACCGCTACCATGTCACGGCCATGATCGAGCCGCGCGTCGACGACCTGCTCCAGCACGTGGACTCGCGCTACGCGCTCGTCATCGTGGCCGCGAAGCGCGCCCGGCAGATCAACAACTACCACCACCAGCTCGGCGAGGGCACGTTCGGCGACAACCTGCCGCCGCTCGTCGAGTCGCGGTCGAAGAACTACCTGACCATGGCCCTGGAGGAGGTCGCCCAGGGCATGCTCTCCTACTCGTACCCGGGGTAGCGGCTCGGCCCCGTCTCCGGCCGCCGTCTCATCGGGACCTGTCCCGGTGTCAGACACGCACGCGAAAGCGTGACGAGAGCGTGACGCCTCCGTCGCGGCGCCGGACAGGCATCATGAGGCCATGGCCGGCGTCCTGCTCGGGGTGACGGGAGGCATCGCCGCGTACAAGGCCTGCGAGGTCTGCAGGCTCCTCGTGCGGCGCGGCCACGACGTCGTGCCGCTGCTCACCCCCGGCGCGGAGCGGTTCGTCTCCGCCGACACCTTCCGCGCGCTCGCACGCCGCCCCCCCGGAGAGGACGTCTACCTCCACCTGACGCGCGCCGACCTCCTGCTCGTCGCGCCGTGCACCGCGAACACGCTGGCGAAGCTCGCCCATGGGCTCGCGGACAACGTCCTCACCGAGGCGGCGCTCGCGCACCGCGGCCCCGTCCTCGTGGCGCCCGCGATGAACCCGCGCATGTGGTCGCACCCGGCGACGCGCGCGAACGCCGAGACGCTGCGCGCCCGGGGCGTCGTCCTCATCGGGCCGGACGAGGGCGAGACGGCCGAGGGGGAGATGGGCGTGGGGCGGATGGCGGAGCCCGAGGAGATCGTGGCCGCGGCGCTCGACATCCTCGCTCCAAGTAACAGCGTGTTACAAGGTAGGAGGGTGCTCGTCTCCGCCGGCGGCACGCGCGAGCCGCTCGACGCCGTCCGCTTCCTCGGCAACCGCTCCTCGGGGCGGATGGGCGTCGCCCTCGCCGCCGAGGCCCGCCGCCGCGGCGCCCACGTCACGCTGCTCGCGGCGAACCTCGCCGTTCCCGCCCCGGACGGGGTGGAGCTCGTCGAGACGCCCACCGCGGCCGACCTCGAGCGGGAGGCGCTCGCCCGCGCGCCCGCCGCCGATGTCGTCGTCATGGCCGCCGCGGTCGCCGACTACCGGCCCGCCGCCGCGCTCCCCGCGAAGCGCCCCAAGGACGCTCGCGCGTGGACAGTCGAGCTCGAGCCGACCGCGGACGTGCTCGCCGCGCTCGGCGCGCGTCGCCGCGACGGCCAGCTCCTCGTCGGCTTCGCCGCCGACCACGGCGAGAACGGTCTCGAGCGCGCCCGGGAGAAGCTCGCCCGCAAGGGCGCCGACCTCGTCGTGTTCAACGACGTCTCGCGCAGCGACATCGGCTTCGACGCCCCCGACAACGAGGTGACGCTCGTCTCGGCCGCGGGCGAGCGGACGCTGGCGAAGGCGCCGAAGCAGGCGATCGCCGCCGCGATCCTCGACGAG
>JADGHP010000117.1 GCA_019683855.1 Thermoleophilia bacterium | reverse complement strand
GCTCAGGGGGACGCCGTCTCCGGCGGCGGCTCGGGCCCAGACACGGGCTGCGCGGGCAGCACGAGCCGGAAGCGCGCTCCGTGCGGGGTCGCGTGCTCGTAGAGGAGGTCGCCTCCGTGGGCGCGGGCGTAGGAGCGCGCGATGGCGAGCCCGAGGCCCGTGCCTCTCGCATCCGGGCGCGGCCCGTCGCTGCGGGTGAAGCGCTCGAACAGGTCCGGCACGAGCTCCTGCGGCACCCCGGCGCCGGCGTCCTCGACCGTGAGCCGGAAGTGGTTGTCGGTCTGCTCCGCCTGCACGGTCACGGGCGGCTGGCCATAGCGCAGCGCGTTCGTGACGAGGTTGGAGACGATCCGCTCGAGCGCGTTCCGGTCGACCTGCGCCACGAGACCCTCGGGCACGTCGATGTCCACCGCGGCGGCATCGCCGGTGGCGGTGCGCACGATCTCCTCCAGCTGCGGCCTCACCGCAAGCGGCTGCGGGACGATCTCGATCGCCTCGGCGTCGAGGCGCGAGAGGTCGAGCAGCTGCTCGATCAGGAGCGCCATCCGCTCCGTCTGCTCGAGGAGCGCCTCGCGCAGCTTCCGTCGCTGCGCGTCGTCGAGGCGGTCGGCGAGATGATGGAGCGTCGTCACGAAGCCGTGGATGGTCGTCATCGGCGTCCGTAGCTCGTGCGCCGCGAGCGCGACGAAGTTCGACTTCACCTCGTTCGCGCGCTCGAGGGCGAGCCGGGTCTCGTGCTCGCCCTGGAAGAGGCGGACGCGGTCGAGGGCGAGCCCGGTGAGGGAGCCGAGCGTGCGCAGGAGCGCGAGCTCGTCCTCGCCGAAGAACGGGACGTAGGGCGACGTCCAGACGACGAGGCTGCCGCCGGCGACGTCGAGGTCGAGCACCTCCGCGTCCGCGTGCGGCTGCGGCGCGGCCCGGCCGGGAGGGCGCTCGAGCTCGCTCCACGCCTCCGGCGGGACGTTCCAGGCGCCGACGATCCTCCCCTCCTCGTTGCGGATCGCGAGCGCGCGCGCGCCGACGAGGCCGGCAGCCGGTTGGAGGACGCGCGAGGCGACCTCCTCCTGCGTCTGCGCGAACCGGGTCAGGTCGACCATGGCGATCCGGAGGCGCCCTTCGTCGGGAGCGCGCCACCAGAGCCGGACGGGCGTGGGCGGCGACAGGCCGAGGTAGAAGGCGGCGAGGGCGACCGAGCCCAGGACGCCGGAGGCGAGGGAGGCCGGTGACGCAGCGCGGCCGCTCACCGCGGCCAGGAAGATCGCCGCCGTGATCGCGGCCGCGCCGAGCGCGAGCATGAGCATCCGCCGTCGGGCGAGCGTGGGCTGCGCCGCGGCGGCGAGGGCGAGCCGCGTCGCGGTCAGCGCCGCGAGCAGCGTCCAGTGGAGAAGGAAGAGCGCCACGTACGCCGCGAACCAGGGCGGCCAACTCTCGTCTCGCTGGGGGACGCTCGGCAGCGCGAGCGTCCAGACGAGCAGGACCGCCGTCAGGCCGACGAGCGCGTTCGCGCGGTCGCGTCCAGCCGTCCGGAAGGCGCTCGTGAAGCGGAGGAGGAGGAACGGGAAGAGGACGAGCAGCGCGAGCGCGACGCGACCGACGGCGCGCTCGGGGAGATCGCCCGGGTGATCGGGGACGAGCGCGAGGACCCAGGCCAGCCCGAGCACGCCGAAGGCCGCCGCCGCGCGCCGTCCCGGAGGATCGCGCCGGCGCCGCCAGGAGAGCAGGGCGAGGGCGGCCAGCACGGCGTAGCCGACGATGTTGACGTACCGGAACGCCTGGACCGCAACGTGCACCGAAGGTCCCCCCGGTTTGCGTGCAGCTTCGGGTGCAGGCGGAACCATAGACGCCATGCACGACGGACGCGATCGGCCGCGGGCTCGCCGCAACCGCCGACCGGAGGTCGGAGCGCAAGGTAGGCTGGCACGCGATGAGCGCGATCTCGTTCGCCCGCGGCGTCCCGGCGCCCGAGTGCCTCCCGATCGAGGAGCTGGCCGACTGCGCCCGCGTCGCGCTCGAGCGGGACGGGACGCGGATCCTGCTCTACGGCCCCGGCGGCGGGTACGGGCCGCTGCGCGAGTGGATCGCGCAGCGCCACGGCGTCGAGCCGGGTCGGGTCGTGCTCACGAACGGCTCGCTGCAGGGCTTCGTCTTCCTCGCCGAGCACCTCGTGCGCCCCGGGACGAGGGTCCTCGTCGAGGCGCCGACGTACGACCGTCCGCTGAAGATCCTGGCTCGGCTCGGCGCGGAGGTGGTCGCGCTGCCCATGGACGACGAGGGGCTCGTGCCCGACGCGCTCGAGGCGGCGCTCGGCGACGGAGACGCGCCCGCCTTCCTCTACACGATCGCCACGTTCCAGAACCCGAGCGGCCGGACGATGTCCGAGGAGCGCCGCCGGCGCGTGGTGGAGATCGCGCGCGAGCGAAGCCTGCTCGTGCTCGAGGACGACCCGTACGGGCTCGTCCGCTACGAGGGGACCGCGCCGCCGCTCCTCTTCGACCTCGACCGCGCCGCCGGCGGCGAGGGCGAGCACGTCGCGTACGCGTCCTCCTTCTCGAAGACGATCGCTCCGGGCGTCCGGGTCGGCTACTTCGTGCTGCCCGCGGCGCTCGCCTCCCAGATCGAGGCGCTCGCCGTTTCGACCTACATCTCGCCGCCGTTCCTCACCCAGGCGACCGTGCACGAGTTCCTGCGCCGCGGCGACTTCGAGCCGAACCTGGCGCGCGTCAACGGCCTGCTCGCGGCGCGCCGCGACGCCATGCTCGAGGCGCTCGAGCGGCACCTGCCGCCCGACGCCTCCTGGACGCGCCCGGAGGGCGGCTACTTCGTGTGGGTGGATCTTCCGTCCGGACCGGACGCGACGAAGCTCCTCCCGCTCGCCGAGGAGGCGGGGGTCACGTTCGTACCGGGGACCGACTTCTTCCCGGGCGGCCGCGGCGGCGAGCGCTCGCTACGCCTCGCGTTCAGCTTCGTCTCGCCCGACGAGATCGGCGCCGGAGTCGAGCGGCTGGCCGGCCTGCTGACGTCGCCGGCGGCGACGGCGCTCTAGCTGCGCGAGCAGGATGCCGCCGAGCACGCCGACGGCGAGCGCGAGCAGCACGAGCCAGATCAGCGAGACATCCGCGGTGGCGAAGACGAAGTGCACCGGCACCGCCTTGCGGTTCTCGAGCACGAACGCGATCGCGTAGGCGGCGAGCAGGACGAGCGCGATCAGGCGCAGGTAGAGACGCGGCTGCCAGTTCTCCTGGATCTGGGCCGTGTCGAAGCGGCGCCGGCGCGGGAAGCGCACGGTGTGATCGTACTCGTGCGCTCAGACGGCGGCGTGCGCGGCGACTGTCTCGAGCGAGCGCGGCACGAGGCGCGGCTGCGGCGGGGGCGCGAGCCGTCCGACCGAGTAGAGGCGGAAGGTGGGGCAGATCGTCTCGCCGGGGAGGGCGCAGAGGCCGGCGCGACGGAAGTAGCAATCGTTGCAGGTTGCTTCGGTTCGCTTGCTCATGTCGCTCGGTGATCGGGAGGGCGGACGATGCTCACGACGAGCGATGATAGGTGCGCGGGCGGGCGAAGCAAGCGTTGCCGCGGAGGAAAACTGACGAAATTCCGGCAGTTTGCTCGCGGGCCGGATTCGCCGTTTCCTTACCGCTTCGGGGGCAATGTTGCCAGGGCGCGCAACGCCTGGGGAAAGCTCCTCACAGGGATGATCCGCAGGCCGTCGGCGTAGCGGCGCGCCTCCCGCGCGTTATCCCCAGCGGGCACGAGGAACACGTCCGCTTTCGCGTCGCGCGCCCCGATCGTCTTCTGCTTGACGCCTCCGATCGGGGCGACGGCGCCGTTCAGCTCGATCTCGCCCGTGGCCGCGACGCGGTAGCCGTGGGTGACGTCGCGGCCCAGCTCCTCCATCACCTCGAGCGCGAACGCGAGGCCGGCGGACGGGCCGCCGACGTTGCCGGCGTCGATGGAGACGCGGATCGGCAGCGTGATCCGCGCCGACTGGTCGGGCGTGAAGCCGACGATCGCGCGCTTCGGATCGAGCGGGTCGGCGACCGTCTCCACGCGCACCGTGAGCCGGCGCCCGCCGCGGCGGACGCCGAGCGCGACCACCTGGCCGACGTTCGCCTGCGCAAGCTTCCTGCGCAGCGCCGCCACGGTGGGCGTGGGCGTGCGGTCGACCGAGACGATCACGTCCGCGGGCTGCAGCCTGCCCTCGGCGTGCGTGCCGACCTCGACGACGCTGACGATGACGCCGTCCGGCCGCGCCGCCACGCGGTACCCGAGCCGCCGGAGCGCGACCGCGGCCGCCACCTTCTGCGAGATCGACATCTCGCGCAGGTCGGCCTGCCGCGCCGCCTCGTCGCTCACGCCGGGCGGCACGATCAGCCTCGCCGGCACGAGCGTCCCGCCCGGGTGGAGCCACGGCAGCAGCGACTCGAGCGTGCTCGCCCGCCGCTCGAGGACATCGACGAAGTAGACGCCTCCCGGGCCCCGGGGATCGTGCCCGCCCTGCACCTCGACGAGCGGCGCCACCGGATGCGCCGGATCGGGGAGGAGCAGGTAGTCGTCCGACGGGATGAGGTAGAGCGCGGCCAGCGTCGCGGCGGCGCCGGCGACGAGGAGGCCCCCGAGCCGGGCCGGCGTGACGAGAAGCGCGAGCTGCCGCACGGTCAGAAGAGGGAGCGCGAGAGCCCGCCGTCGACGACGATCGTCTGCCCCGTGACGTAGCGGGCGCGCTCCGAGGCGAGGAAGCAGACGACGTCGCCGAGCTCGCGCGGCTCGCCCCAGCGGCCGAGCGCGATCTCGCGCAGGTCGGCGTCGCTCGGACCGTCCGGGTAGAGCTCGTCGAGGCGCGCCGTCGCGATCCGACCCGGCGCGACGCAGTTGACGGTGATGCCTCGAGGGCCGAGCTCGCGGCTGAGCGTCTTCAGCCAGCCGGTGACGGCGGGCCGGAACGCGTTCGAGAGCGCGAGGTGCGCAGTCGGCTCTTTCGCCGCCAACGACGTGATCGCGACGATGCGGCCGGCGGGGCTGCGCTCGAGGTGGGGGAGGGCGAGCTCGACGAGCTGTGCGAGGGGCCGGAGCACGAGCGCGAAGGCCTGCTCGAGCGCCTCCGATGGCATGCCCAGCGCCGTTCCGGCCGGCGGGCCGCCGCTGTTCCAGACGAGGACGTCGAGGCCGCCGTAGCGCTCCATCGCCGCGCTCACCGCTCGCTCGAGATCCTCCGGGCGCGTCACGTCGCCGGGCGCCGCGAGCCCGCCGAGCCGCGCGGCCTCCCGCTCGAGCGCGTCGGCGCGGCGCGCGAGCAGGACGACGTTCGCGCCTTCCGCCGCGAGCGCCTCGGCGCTCGCGAGCCCGAGCCCGGAGGAGGCGCCGCAGACGAGCGCGGTGCGGCCGTTCAGTCCGAGGTCCACGACTCCGGGCGCGTGCCCGCCCTCGCCACGACGCGGGTCGTCATGCCGCCGCGCGCGTTGAAGACGCCCTCCACCTCG
>JADGHP010000116.1 GCA_019683855.1 Thermoleophilia bacterium | reverse complement strand
CAGGCGACGGCCGCCGGCGTCGCCCTCTACCACGGGAGCGCGCGCGACCCCGTGTGGGAGTACGTGCTCTCCGACGAGGCGGCCGAGGCGACGCTCGAGCTCGCCGGCACCCCGCTCGTCCTCGTCGGCCACAGCCACGCGGCCCTCGTCGCCGCCCAGCGCGGCGGCCGCACAGCCGGCGGGCTCGCCGAGGCGGGAACCGAGGTCGACCTCGCCGACGGACGCTTCCTCCTCAACCCGGGCTCCGTCGGGCAGCCCCGCGACGGCGACCCGCGGGCCGCCTACCTGCTGCTCGACCTCGACGCGCAAGCCGCGAGCTTCCGCCGCGTCGAGTACGACCTCGAGCGCACGCAGGCCGAGATCCGCGACCGCGGACTGCCGGAAGCGCTCGCCGCACGGCTCGCGCTCGGTCAGTGAGCCCCCGCCCGACAGGCCGCTCGGGCGGCTACCGGCGCGGCCCGGGAGCCATCGGCGCTTCCCGCGCCTCGGGCTCCGCCCGCTCGCTCCGCGACTCGCCGTAGAGGACGATCCCCTCGCGCGCGAGCGCGACCTGGACGTCCTCTCGCGCCTTGTAGATGCGCCACTTGACCGTGGCGAGCGTCACCTCGAGGGCATCCGCGATCTCCGCGTAGGAGAGCCCGACGATGTCGCGCAGCAGGAGCGCCATCTTGAGGTCGACGCTGAGCCCCGCGACGGCGCGCCACACGGCGTCGATCGCCTCCAGCCGCTCGAACGGCGCATCGAGCACCTCGAGCGGCGGGATGTCGTCGATGTCGACGGCCGCGCGGGGGCGTCGCTCGCTCGAGCGCAGCTCGTCGAGGACGCGGTTCTTCGTCACCTGGAAGAGCCACGTCGTGAACTTCGACCGCAGCGAGAACCGCGGCAACCCCTGGAACACGCGCAGGAAGACCTCCTGGGTGAGGTCCTCGGCGAGCGCTCGGTCGCCGACGAGGCGCAGCACGTAGTTGAACACCGGCACCTGGTAGGCGCGCACGATGATCGAGAACGCGCGCTCGTCGCCGCGTTGTGCCCTGCGCAGAACGCCGGGATCAGGCTGGGGCAGCGGCAAGGTGCGGGAGTATAGCCCTCCGATCAGGAGGAAATCGTAAGGTTTTTGCCGGTCATCTCTCGGGGCTGCTCCAGACCGAGCAGCGCGAGGGCGGTCGGGGCGAGGTCGGACAGCTCGCCGTCGCGTAGCCCGACCGCGGTCGTGGTGACGATCACCGGCACCGGGTTCGTCGTGTGCGCCGTGTGCGGGCTGACGCCGTCGGGTTGGAGCAACGTCTCGGCGTTCCCGTGGTCGGCCGTGACGAGACAGACGCCGCCGGCGCGGGCGACCGCGTCCACGACCCGTCCGAGGCAGGCGTCCGTCGCCTCCACGGCCCGCACGACCGCGGGGATCACGCCCGTGTGCCCGACCATGTCGGGGTTGGCGAAGTTGACGACCGCGAACGCGTAGCCGCCGCGCTCGATCTCCTCGACGACGCGGTCGGCGACGCCGTGCGCGGACATCTCCGGCTTGTGGTCGTAGCTCGGCACGTCGCGGGGCGAGTCGACCAGCACGCGCGTCTCGCCCTCGAACGGCTCCTCCCGACCGCCGTTGAAGAAGTAGGTCACGTGCGCGTACTTCTCGGTCTCGGCCGCGTGCAGCTGCCGCAGCCCGTGGGCGGCGAGCACCTGCGCCATCACCTGCGTCACGTCGTACTCGGGGAACGCGACCGGGAAGGCGAAGTCGTCGCGGTAGCGCGTCATCGTCGTCAGATCGACGCCGAGCTCGCCGAGCTTCTCGCAGAGCTGCCGCGCCCGGTCGGGGCGGAAGTTGAAGAAGATCGCGGCGTCGCGCGCCGGGTCGAGCCGTGGCCGCCCCTCCAGCACGACCGGGACGACGAACTCGTCGGTCACGCCGGCGTCGTAGCTCGCTTGCACCGCCTGCACGGCGTTATGGGCGTGTGTCCCCACTCCCACCGATGCATGTGGATCCAGGCCCACGATCGCGGCGAGCGCGCGTTCCGTCCGCTCCCAGCGCTTGTCGCGGTCCATCGCGTAGTAGCGGCCCGCCACGGTGGCGATCCGCTCGTCCGGCAGCTCGGCGAGGTCGTGCACGGCCGAGGTGGGCGACACGTCTCGGCCGTCGGTGAAAGCGTGGATCCACGTGCGCTCGGCCATCCCCTCGCGGGCGGCGAGCTCCAGCAGGGCGCGCAGGTGCTCGAGGTGCGAGTGGACTCCGCCGCGCGAGACGAGCCCGAGCAGGTGGACGTCTCCCCCGCGCTCGCGGGCACGCCGAAAGGCGGAAACGAGCGCCTCGTTCCCGAAGAACGTGCCGTCCCGGATCGCCCGGTTCACGCGCTGGAAGTCCTGGTCGAGGATCCGGCCGGAGCCGATCGTCAGGTGACCCACCTCGGAGTTGCCCATCTGCCCGTCCGGGAGGCCGACCGCCTCCCCGGAGGCGACGAGCTGCGCGTGCGGGTACTCGCGCCAGAGGCGGTCGAAGACGGGCGTCTCGGCGAGCGCGACGGCGTTCCCAGGGCCGGGCGGAGCGATCCCCCAGCCGTCGAGGATCACGAGCGCGACGAGCGGGAAGGTCGTCATCCGCGCGCGGCGGCGGCCGCGCCGGCCTCGCAGATCGCGGCGAACGACGCGGGATCGAGCGAGGCCCCGCCGACGAGGGCGCCGTCCACGTCCGGTTGCGCGAGCAGCTCGGCCGCGTTCTCCGGCTTGACCGAGCCGCCGTAGAGGACCGGTCGGTCGAGCAGCGTCTTCACGAACGCGTGCGCCTCCTGCGCCATCTCCGGTGTCGCGGTGCGGCCGGTGCCGATCGCCCACACGGGCTCGTACGCCACGGCGAGGCGCTCGTCGTCGGGGAGGACGGAGACCTGCCGCCGCAGCACGGCCTCGGTCTCGCCTCGCTCGCGCTCCTCCTCCAGCTCGCCCACGCACGCGATCACGCGCAGGCCGGCGGCGAGGGCCGCCTCCGCGCGCCGGGCGACCGTCTCGTCGGTCTCGCCGAAGTACTGCCGCCGCTCGGAGTGACCGACGATCGCGCCGGCGACCCCGAGCTCGAGCAGCATCGCCGCCGAGATCTCCCCGGTGAACGCGCCCTCCTGCGCCCAGTGGACGTTCTGCGCGAACACGGTGAGGCCGCTCTCGATGGCGGCGGCGAGGGAGACGAACGGCGGGGCGACGACGACCTCCACCCCGGCGGGAGCTGTGAACGCCGCCGCGAACTCGCGGGTCGCGGCGGGCCCCTTGAACATCTTCCAGTTGCCGGCGATGAGCATGGCGTCAGATCGTACGGGAGCGGGGAGCTCGAGGCTCACGCCGAGGGGATCGCGGCGACGCCGGGAAGCTCCTTGCCCTCGAGCAGCTCCAGGCTCGCGCCGCCGCCGGTCGACACCCACGAGACGCGGTCGGCGAGGCCGAGCTCGTTGAGCGCGCGCACCGAGTCGGCGCCGCCGACGACGCTGAACGCCCCCTCGTTCGCGGCCACCGCCTCCGCGACCGCCCTCGTTCCCGCCGCGAACGCCGGCCACTCGAACACCCCCATCGGCCCGTTCCAGAAGATCGTCCGCGCCGAGGCGAGCCGCTCCGCGAACCGCAGCCGCGTCTCGGGGCCGATGTCGAGGCCGAGCCAGCCGTACGGCAGCCGGTCGTAGGAGCAGACGCGCGTCTCCGCGTCCTCGGCGAAGGTGGAGGCGCCGACCACGTCGACGGGCAGCTCGACCGGAAAGTCGAGCGGGTTCTGGACGCGCACCTCCTCGGCCATCTTGCCGCCGACGAGGACGCTGTCCGCCTTGCCGCCGAGGTTCCGGAGCACGCCGAGCTTGTCGTCCACCTTCGCGCCGCCGCAGACGAGCACGAACGGCCGCTCGACCTCTCCCAGGAGGCGGCCGAGGTGCTCGAGCTCCTGCACCAGGAGCAGCCCGGCGTAGGCCGGCAAGAGGTGCGCGACCGCCTCGGTGGAGGCGTGCGCGCGGTGCGCGGAGCCGAACGCGTCGTTGACGTAGAGGTCGCAGCCCTCCGCGAGCCGGCGCGCGAACGCCTCGTCGTTGCGCGTCTCGCCGGGGTCGAAGCGCGTGTTCTCGAGCACCCGGATCCGGTCGTCCGGGAGCAGCTCGCGCAGCCGCGCCTCGACGGGCGCGATCGCGTAGCGCGCCCTGTCCTCCTCGGTCTTCGGCCGCCCGAGGTGGGAGCACACGCGCACCTCCGCGGCCCCGCGCTCGAGCAGCAGCTCGAGCGTCGGCAGCGAGGCCCGGATGCGGGTGTCGTCGGCGACGCGCCCGTCCTCGAGCGGCACGTTGAGGTCCGCGCGGACCAGCACGGTCTTCCCCGCGACGTCGGCGTCGCGGACGGAGCGGGGCATACGCATCGGTCCTCCCTCCTACGCGGCGACCGCGGCGGGCATCGTCTCCGCGATCTTCGCGACCAGGTCGACGAGGCGGCAGCTGTAGCCCCACTCGTTGTCGTACCAGCCGAACACCTTGACGAGGTTGCCGTTCACCATCGTCAGCTCGCTGTCGAAGATCGCCGAGTACGACGAGTGGACGATGTCGGTCGAGACGATCGGCTCGTCGGTGTACCGGAGGATCCCCTCCAGCTCGCCGGTGTCCGCCTTCGCGCGGAACAGCTCGTTGACCTCCTCGACGCTCGTCTCGGTCGCGACCTGGACGACGAGGTCGACGATCGAGCCCGTCGGCACCGGCGCCCGCATCGACATCCCGTCGAGCTTCCCCTTGAGGTCGGGCAGGACGAGGCCGATCGCCCGCGCGGCGCCCGTCGAGGTCGGGATGAGGTTGATCGCCGCCGCGCGCGCCCGGCGCAGGTCCTTGTGCGGCAGGTCGAGCGTCCGCTGGTCGTTCGTGTACGCGTGGATCGTCGTCATGAAGCCGCGCTCGATCGTGTACGCCTCGTGCAGCACCTTGGCCAGCGGCGCGACGCAGTTCGTCGTGCAGGACGCGTTCGAGACGATGTGGTGCCGCTCGGGGTCGTAGTCGCGGTCGTTGACGCCGAGCACGACGGTCAGGTCGGGATCGGTCGCCGGCGCCGAGATGACGACCTTCTTCGCGCCCGCGTCGAGGTGCTTCTGCGCCGCCTCCCGCTTCGTGAAGAGTCCGGTGGACTCGATCACGACGTCGACGCCCAGGTCGGCCCACGGCAGCTCGGCGGGATCCTTCACCGAGAGGAACGCGATCTCGCGGCCGCCGACGCGGATGCACCCGTCGCCCGCCTCCACGCGCTCCGCGAGCGGCCCGAGCACGGAGTCGTGCCCGAGGAGGTGCGCCATCGTGCGCGTGTCGCCGACGTCGTTCGCCGCGACGATCTCGAACTCGCCGCCGCGGTCGAGGTGGGCGCGCAGGAAGTTCCGGCCGATGCGACCGAACCCGTTGATCCCGACCCTGATCTTCGCCATGGTCACCGCTGCCTTTCTTCTCGCTTGTCGAGACCCGAGTCTAGCCGGGCTCCGGCGGCGGCAACTCGGCATTCTGCCGCCGT
>JADGHP010000115.1 GCA_019683855.1 Thermoleophilia bacterium | reverse complement strand
GGGGAGGAGGAGCCGCTCGGCCGGGGCGGGGGGCTTCGGCTCGCGGCGTCGCGGCGGCGCGAGCGCGGGCCGGTGCTCGCGCTCAACGGCGACGAGCTGCTCGACGTCGACGTCGGCGCCCTGCTCGCCGACCACGAGCGGTCGGGCGCCGCGGCGACGATCGTCGTCGCGCAGGTGCACTCCCCGTTCGGCGTCGTCGAGCTCGCCGAGGACGGAACGATCACCGGTTTCCGGGAGGCGCCGAAGCTGCCGGACTGGGTCAACTCGGGCGTCTACGTGCTCGGCGAGGAGGCGCTCGCGCGGCTGCCCGAGCGGGGCGACCACGAGCAGACCACCTTCCCCGAGCTCGCGGCGGAGGGGAAGCTGCGCGGTTTCCGGCACGAGGGGGTATGGCTGACGGTGAACACCCCGAAGGACCTGCGCAAGGCGGAGGAGTTCATGCAGCAGCATCCGGAATGGCGGCCGCGGAGGCGGATCGCATGACCGATCCCACAGACTCGCGGAACCTGCAGGGCCTCGACCGGTGGGCGTTCGAGCCCCGCCGGGTCGAGAAGCCGTGGGGCTTCGAGCTGATCTGGGCGCACGCGGAGCAGTACGTGGGCAAGGTACTGTTCGTGCGGGCCGGGCACTCGCTCTCGCTCCAGTTCCACCGGCTCAAGGACGAGAGCTGGTACGTGGAGAGCGGGCGCGCCGAGGTCGAGCTGGGCGACACGGGCGAGGCGGTGCTCGAGAAGGAGGTCGTGACTGCGGGCGCGTGCTTCCGCTTCCGGCCCGGCACCGTGCACCGCGTCACCGCGCTCGAGGACACGACGATCCTCGAGGTCTCGACCCCGCACCTCGACGACGTCGTCCGGCTCGAGGACGCCTACGGGCGCGCCGGCACGAGCGAACCTTGACACGAAAGGATCAGATGGCAGCGACGAAGCGCTACGACGTGAAGGACCTCGGCCTCGCGGCCGAGGGCAAGCGGCGGATCGAGTGGGCCGACCGGCAGATGCCGGTGCTCGCCGCGATCCGGGACCGCTTCGAGCGGGAGCGGCCGCTCAGCGGCTACCGGGTGTCCGCGTGCCTGCACGTGACGACCGAGACCGCGAACCTGATGCGGACGCTCAAGGCGGGCGGTGCGGACGTGGTGCTGTGCGCGTCGAACCCGCTCTCGACCCAGGACGACGTGGCGGCGGCGCTCGTCGACGAGTACGACATCTCCGTCTTCGCGATCAAGGGCGAGGACAACGACACCTACTACGCGCACATCGAGGCGGCGGTCGACCACAAGCCGCACTTCACGATGGACGACGGCGCCGACGTGATCGGCGTCCTCCACTCGGCGCGGCGCGAGCAGCTCGGCGACATCATCGCCGGCACCGAGGAGACCACCACCGGCGTGATCCGTCTCAAGGCGCTGGAGGCGGAGGGCAAGCTCGGCTTCCCGATCGTGGCGGTGAACGAGGCGCAGACCAAGCACATGTTCGACAACCGCTACGGCACCGGTCAGTCGACGATCGACGGGATCGTCCGCGCCACGAACGTGCTGCTTGCCGGCAAGCGGTTCGTCGTCGCCGGGTACGGCTGGGTCGGCCGCGGCGTCGCGCTGCGGGCGCGAGGCATGGGCTCGCACGTGATCGTGACCGAGGTCGATCCGCTGCGCGCGCTCGAGGCGTCCATGGACGGCTTCGAGGTGATGCCGATGGCGCGCGCGGCCGAGGTCGGCGATCTCTTCTGCACCGCGACCGGGGACAAGCACGTGATCGCTCGCGAGCACCTCGAGCGGATGAAGGACGGCGCGATCCTCGCCAACACGGGCCACTTCAACGTCGAGATCGAGATCCCGGCGCTGCGAGCGCTCGCGGTCGAGACGCGGATGGCGCGCGAGTTCGTCGAGGAGTTCACGCTCGCAGACGGGCGACGCCTGTACCTCGTCGCCGAGGGCCGCCTCGTCAACCTCGCGGCTGCGGAGGGGCACCCGGCGCTCGTGATGGACATGTCGTTCGCGAACCAGGCGCTCGCGCTCGAGTACGCCTCCCGCCACGCCGGAGAGCTCGACCGCAAGGTGTATCCGGTGCCGGCCGAGATCGACGCCGAGATCGCCCGCCTCAAGCTGGCGACGATGGGCGTCGAGATCGACCGGCTCAGCGAGGAGCAGGCGCGCTACCTCGCCTCGTGGAACGAGGGCACCTGATCGGCCCGGACTCGTCTCGAACGGACACGGCCGGTATCAGCTACCGGACATGGCCGTTTCGGTCGTGAGCCGCGAGCTCGAGCCGGAGCGAATTGCCCGGCTCGAGGAGGGCGACCCGCCCGCGGTCGTGCTCCTCGACCAGCGGCGCCTGCCGGACGAGATCGCCGAGGTCGCCTGCCGCTCCGTCGCCGAGGTCGCGGACGCGATCCGCACCATGGTCGTGCGCGGGGCGCCCGCGATCGGCGTCGCGGCGGCGTACGGGATGGCGCTCGCGGCGCTGCGCGGCGAGGACCTCGTCGAGGCGGAGCGGACGCTCGCCGCCTCCCGCCCGACCGCGGTCAACCTGCCGTGGGCGCTCGCGCAGATGCGGGACGACCCCACCCCCGAGCGAGCCCGCGTGCTCCATCGCGAGGAGGTCGAGCGCTGCCGGCGGATGGCGGCGCACGCGGCGGCGCTGTTCCGACCCGGCACGCGCGCGCTCACCCACTGCAACGCGGGCGGCCTCGCCACCGGCGGCTACGGCTCCGCGGTGGGGGCGCTGCGCGCCGCCTGGGAGCGGGGGCTGCTCGAGCGGGTGCTCGTCGACGAGACTCGGCCGCTGCTCCAGGGCGCGCGCCTTACCGCCTGGGAGCTGGAGACCGTCGGGATCCCGCACGCGGTGATCGCCGACTCGGCGGCGGGATCGCTGATGGCGCGCGGCGAGGTCGACCTGATCGTAACCGGCGCCGACCGCATCGCCTCGAACGGCGACACCGCGAACAAGATCGGGACATACTCCCTCGCCGTGCTCGCCGCCCACCACGGGATCCCGCTCTACGTCGTCGCGCCGACCTCGACCGTCGACCACGCCATCCCGGACGGCTCCGCCATCCCGATCGAGGAGCGCGACCCCGCGGAGGTGACGAGCCGCTTCCCGGCCCGCAACCCGGCGTTCGACGTGACGCCGGCCGAGCTGATCGCGGCCATCGTCACCGAGCACGGCGTCCACCGGCCGCCGTACGCGGAGTCGCTGCCATGACCACCCCAGAGCGCGCCTCGCACGTCCCGGGGGCCCTGGAGTGAAGGCCGTGATCCTCGCGGCCGGGTACGCGACCCGGCTGCGCCCGCTCACCGACGCGCTGCCCAAGCAGCTCCTGCCCGTCGGCGGGCGCCCGATCCTCGACTGGATCCTCGACCGCGTCCGCGAGCTCGAGGGCCTCGACGGCGTCCATCTCGTCACGAACAGCCGCTTCGCCCCCGACTTCGAGCGCTGGGCCGCCCCGCACGGGGTCGTCGTCCACGACGACGGCACCACCTCGAACGACGACCGGCTGGGGGCGGTCGGCGACCTGAAGCTCGTCGTGGAGCGCGCAGGCCTGGACGGGGAGGAGCTGCTCGTCCTCGCGGGCGACAACCTGTTCGACTTCTCCCTGCCGGAGATGGCGGCGTGGTGGCGCGCGAAGGGTCCGGGCGCGAGCGCGGTCGCTCTCTACGACTGCGGCGACCTCGAGCTCGCCACGCACTACGGGATCGCCGACACCGACGGCGACGACCGGATCGTCCACTTCGTCGAGAAGCCGAGCGATCCCCCCTCGACGCTCGCCGCCACGCTCGTCTACCTGCTCTCGCCCGCGCACGTGGGGCTCCTCGACACCTACCTCGCCGAGGGGCACGGGGCCGACAACGCCGGCAGCTTCCTCGGCTGGCTGGCGGGGCGGGAGCCCGTCTACGGCTACCGGATCGAAGGGCGCTGGCACGACATCGGCAACCGCGACCAGCTCCTCGAGGCGGACAACCTGCTGCGCCGGCGCCTCGGCTTGCCGGAGCGCCGGACGTACAGCCTGTGAGTCGAGACGAAGCCGCGACGGTCGCGTCGCAGCTTCGCGGCTAGCGTCGCCGGTGTGCTCGACCTGCTCCTGCCGCAGCGCTGCCTCGTCTGCGGGCGCGGCGGAGCCCAGCTCTGCGCCGCCTGCCGCGACCGGCTGCCGCGTCTCGAGCCGCCGCTCTGCGAGCGCTGCGGCGCGCCCGTCGCGTGGCCGGTCCGCCGCTGCCGCGAGTGCGCCGGCCGGCGGCTCGCCTTCGCCTCGGCGCGAGCGGCGGTCGCCTACGATGCGGCGGCTCGCGCGCTCGTCGGCGGCTGGAAGGAGCGCGGGCTGCGCCGGCTCGCGGCGGAGGCGGCGGCGGTCGTGGCCGAGCGGCTCGAGCGCCCGGCCGCGACGCTCCTCACCTTCGTCCCGCCCGACCTCGACCGCCGGCTGCGGCGCGGCCACCACCCGGCGGAGGAGCTCGGCCGCGAGGTCGCTGCGCTCTGGGGCCTTCCGTGCGTCGCGCTCCTCCGGCGCACGCGCGGCGGCCGCCAGCGGGGGCGGACGCTCGCCGAGCGTCGCCGCAACGTCCGGGGCGCCTTCCACGCTGTCGCGGAGGCCCCGCCGCGGGTGCTCCTCGTCGACGACGTCTACACGACCGGCGCCACCGCCTCGGCCGCCGCCTCCGCGCTCCGCGCCGCGGGCGCGCGCCGCGTCGAGGTGGTCACCTTCGCGCGGGTGTTGCGCTCCTGAGGGGTCGGCGCGACCCGAGGCGCGCGCGAGGAGAGGTGCGAGATGGAGTCGAAGGGGTAGGGTTAGATCGGCGCGGAGCAAACTGCGATCTGGGAGGCGGAGATGCAGCTTCAGATCAAGGGCCGCAACCTCCAGGTGAGCGACGCCATCAGGAGCTACGCGGAGCGCAAGCTGCGCAAGCTCGACCGCCGGCTCCGCGACTCGACGCGCGTGGAGGTCGAGCTCGCCGTCGAGCGGAACCCATCGATCGGGGAGCGCCAGGTCGCCGAGGCGACGGTCCGGCTCGGGCGCCGCACCCTGCGTGCCCGCGAGGCGTCGCGCGACATGAAGGCGGCCATCGACGAGTTGACCGACAAGCTGATCCGCCAGGTGAAGGACGTCCGCGACAAGCGGATCTCGGGCCGCAAGCACGCCGCGGAGCCGGTCCTCGAGAGCGCGGCCGAGCCGCCCGCGACCGGGCCCGAGCGCTGATGCCCCTCTTCCGCCGGGACGAGCCCGTCCACCGGCGGCTCGCGCGCGACGGCGGTCTCGACCTGGAGTCCCGGCCGGAGACGCTCGACCCGCGCCCGCCGCTGCTCGAGACGGGGGTGCACGGGCTGCAGCGGCCCCGCGCGTGGGATGTCACGACCGCCGCCGACGCGGAGGGGATCGACGCCGCCGAGGCCGCGTTCGTCGCGCTCCCCGACGGCACGCTCCTCGTCGAGGAGGGGCCGGACTCCTCGCTCGAGCCGCTCGCCGCCGCGGTCGAGCGCGAGCTGCGCCCGCCGTACCGGGCGCGGGCGGT
>JADGHP010000114.1 GCA_019683855.1 Thermoleophilia bacterium | reverse complement strand
TCGAGCCGCTGATGATGATCGCCGTCGGCGCCATGGTCGGCGTGATCATCATCGCCATGTACCTCCCCATGTTCAAGATGCTCACCCTCGTGAAGTAGCTGCGGCGGCGAGCGCGGCGAACGTGGCCCCTGTTCTCCGGCTTCTCTTGGCGGCGCGCAACCCGGACGTGTCTATTTGTGATGGTCGGTGTGGCCGCCCGGCTGGTCGATGCCGGGCTTGTCGCTGCTGCCGCGGTTCGTGATCAGCGGTCCGATCACGAACGAGGAAAGCGAGAACATGGCAGCGAAGACGGCCAGTGCGATCGCCGGCGCCTTCCAGGTGGCGAAGCGGCGCCGCAGCTGGAGCAGGAACGGGATCGCGGCGACGAAGCCGATCGCAGCGAACAGAAGCGTCCCGCTGGCGCCGGCGAGCAGCGCCGCCCCGGCAAGTGGGCCCACGTGGTGGAGCACGTGCGGAAGAACGCCGACGACGGCGCCCCAGGCGGCGAGGATCACGCCCCACGTCCTGCTCCACGCGCGCGCCAGAACCGACCGCGGCCGCTCCATCGCTGCCAGGCTCACGGATCGCTCCGTCGCGACCGGTCGCGCAGGGCCACTGTGGGCGAGCTCATTGGTGTTCCCAGACGAGCGCCGCCGCGATCAGCGCGACGCCGATCAGAAGCTCGCCGATCTCGATCAGGTAACCGAACGCAGTCGCGTTCGGGATGATCGAGCCGTCGAGGAAATCCTTGTACCAGCCGGGCACTCCCTCTGATTTCTCGGTCAGCTCCTTTGCGAGCCCGGCGGGGAAACCGCCCCGATAGAGCTTCGTCAGCCCGGACATGAACCACTGGTAGCCGAGGAAGAGCTGGATTACGAGCAGGCCGACGAGCGGCAACCGCCCCGTCCGGGCTTCGCCCTCGGACGCTGATGTGGTCTGGGCGGTCATTGCGCTTCTCCTCCCTGTCTCGGTCGTTACGGCTCGATAGTCGCTGCCGGCGCGCCGCTCGCCATCGACATCGCTCCGCATACCGGACACGGGTAGAACACGGATTCGGGCCGCCCGGTCATCGCGGCTCCTGAGGCGCTGGCGGCGGCGACGGATTGAGCCGGGGCACGAAGCGCCGCGTGGCCGCGGCGTACCGCTCCCAAGCCTCGCCGAACTCCGCCGCTACCTCGCGCTCCTCGCGGATTGCGAGCCGCCGGTAGACGAGTAGGAGGACCGGGAACATGGCCAGCGTCGCGAACGTCGGCCACTGGAGCAGGAAGCCGACCATGATCAGGACGAAGCCTGCGTACTGCGGGTGGCGGACGTGCGCGTAAGGACCGCTCACTGCGAGCCGCCGCGCCTTCTGGGCTGCGTAGAGGTGCCTCCAGGCGGCGGCGATCAGCCAGAAGCCGCCGCCGATGAAGGCGTAGCTGGCGAGGTGGAAGGGGCTGACGTGGGGGTCGCCCTTCCAGCCGATCAGGTCGGTCCAAAGGTGGCCGGCGTTGTGGCTGAGGTTGACGCCTGGGATGAGCCCGGCGAGCGGTCCGGTGAGCAGGTAGACGGTCAGCGGGTAGCCGTACATTTCCGTGAAGAGCGCGACCGCGAACGCGGAGAAGCCGCCGAGCACGCGCCAGTCGCGCTTCGAGCGCGGGTGGAAGAAGCTCGCCGCGAAGATGACGACGAGCAGCGAGTTGAAGACGACGAGCGGCCACAGGCCGTAGCCGTTGTCGGTCATGGCTAGGCCGCCTCCTCGACGACGAGCGTGCCGCGGAGCATGTCCATCGCGCAGCTGAAGCCGTACTCGCCCGGCGGGGCCGGCGGCAGCTCGACGACGACGTCCCTGCCAGTCGGCAGCATCGCGCTCAGCCCGAAGGCGGGGAAGACCACCTGCTCCGAGCAGGGCGAGGTCTCCTCGCGCCGGAACGTGATCCGCACGGGCTCCCCGGCGGGGACGACGACCACGTCCGGCCGGTAGCCGCCGCAGACGCGAACGATCACTCCCTCGGAGGGGGCGGCGTCGTGCTTCTCCTTCGACCTTGACCCGAACATCTGCGTGTCCTTTCCTCTCGCTTGACCCCACTCTCGCCGCGGGGTTTGCGCCCAACCCGAGGCCGCGCTCGCGGCGCGCCTGCGGTAGCACGACGTTCGGTGAGGTGTCGCCGAGCAGCAGCAGGAACGAGGGGACGGCGAGGGCGCCGAGCGTCCACCAGGGCATCGGCGCCCCGGCCGCGCAGCCTCGCCACTCAGATCACCCTGAGGGCGATCAGGGCGAAGACGACGATCATCGGCAACGAGCAGGCGAGCATCGCCCAGAAGCCGTGCCCGCCGTGGCCTCCGTCGCCCTCGTGACGGTGGGGCGTCGTCCCGCTCATCTACAGCCTCCTTCGCGCCGACCGCGTCGCCGCGAAACCCGGCGAGCTCGAAGACGGTCGGTCGCTCATGCTTCCAGCCTGCCCGGCACAGTTGAAGATCTCGCGAAGAGCGTCTGTCGATCTCGTGAGGCTCGAGTCAGGCGACCGGCTCCGGCCGTCGCTCGACGGCGCGCAGGGTGACGCGGAAGCGCGAGCCCTGGTCGACCACGCTGTCGACGTCGACGCGCCCGTCGTGAGCGCGCACCAGCTCGCGCACGATCGCGAGCCCGACGCCGGTGCCGCCGGTCGCGCGTGAGCGGGAGCGGTCGCTGCGCCAGAAGCGGGTGAAGACGTGGCGCAGCTCGTCGGGGGCGATCCCGATGCCGGTGTCGGCGACCTCGAGCAGCGCCTCCTCGCCTGAGCGTGCCACGCGCAGCGACACCTTGCCGCCCGGCTCGGTGTAGCAGAGCGCGTTCGAGAGCAGGTTCGCGGCGATCTGTTGGAGCCGGTCCGCGTCGCCCTCGACCCAGACCGGCGATACGTCGACGTCGAACTCGATTCCCGCCTCCTTGAAACGCGGCGCGAACGATTCGCCGGCCGCGCGGGCCACCTGGGCGAGGTCGAGCGGCTGCTTGTCGAGCAGGAGGCCCGGTCGCTCGGCGTCTGCGAGGCGAGCGAGGTCGTCGAGGAGCCGCGTCAGGCGAAGCGTCTCCTCGTGCATCGCGGCGAGGTTGTCAGGGCCGGGGAGGATCCCGTCCTGCGCCGCTTCGATCCGGGAGAGGAGGCCGTTCACCGGCGTCCGCAGCTCGTGCGCGAGATCGGCGACGCTTGCGCGTCGCAGCTCCTCCTCGTGCTCGAGCGTCTCGGCGAGCCGGTTGAGGGCGCGCCCGACAGCGCGCACCTCGTCGTCACCGCTCAGCTCGACCCGTGCCTCCAGATCGCCCCGCTCGAGCTTCTCCGCCGCGCGGCGGATACGCCGTAGCGGCCGCGACAGGGCCTCCGCGAGCAGGAAGGCGATCACGAGCCCGGCGAGGACGGCCGCGCCGCCGGCCGCGAGGTGCAGTCTGTCGAGCGAGTGGCGCAGACGTTTCTCCTCGGCCGTCAGCAGCGAGCCGCTCGCGGCGGCGACGACGACGACGCCGACACGCCTGCCGGCGACCGCGACGGGCGCCGTCGCCGTCGCGCCGTGCGGCGGCGGCGTGACCCGGAAGGTGCGCCCATCCGGCAGACGGACCTCGATGTGCAGCCCGTCGAGCCTTGCGAGATGCCGCAGGGTCTCGCGCGCGGCCACGCTCCAGCCGCCGGAGTTTCGGTAGATGACCGCCGCGACACCCGCCGTGTGCCTCGCCGAGCGGTCGAGGCGCGCTTGCGCCGCCTCGTTCAGTCGCGGCTGGAGGCCGACGTTCCCGAGCAGCGTCGCCAGCCCGACAGCGAGCACGGCAACCGAGACGAGCGCCAGCGCCAGCCGCGCCCGCAGCCCGGACAGCCTCATTGCTTCTTCAGCCGGTACCCGACGCCGAAGACCGTCTCGACGTAGCGCGGATGCTTCGGGTCGGGCTCGATCTTGCGGCGCAGGTTCTTGACGTGCGCGTCGATCGTGCGCTCGTAGCCCTCGTAGTCGTAGCCCTGCACGTGGTTGATCAACTCGAAGCGCGAGTACACCCGGCCCGGGTAGCGCGCGAGCGTGGTCAAGAGCTTGTACTCGCTCGGGGTCAGCTCGACCGGCTCCCCAGCCTTGCGCACCTCGTGCGCGACCGTGTCGATCTCCAGCTCGCCGCCGTCCAGCGAGATCACCTCGACGAGCGGCTGCTCGCCGCCCAGCGTGCGGCGCAGAATCGCGCGCACGCGCGCCACCAGCTCGCGCGGCGAGAACGGCTTCGTCAGATAGTCGTCGGCGCCGAGCGCGAGCCCGGTCACGCGCTCGTCCTCGGAGGCCTTCGCGGTCAGCATCAGGATCGGCACGTCGGAGCGCCGCCGCACCTCACGGCAGACATCCTCGCCGGAGCGATCCGGCAGCATGAGATCGAGCACGACCAGGCCCGGCTTGATCCGCTCGGCCAGCCGGAGCCCCTCGGTGGCGGTGCCGGCTACGAAGACGTGGTAGCCGTCCTTCTCGAGATAGGCGCGCACGACCTCCTGCACCGAGGGATCGTCGTCGATCACGACGATCCTCTTGTTCGGCTGGCCGCTCTCGTCGTAGGGGCGGGTCATGAAGGAGCCTGTGAATCTACCGCTGGCCGGGCGCCTCCTCGCGCGACGCTCGGCTCCAGCCGCGTTCAGGTCGTCGGGATGTCCGCGAGGAGCTGCTTGGGCGGAACGTACATCGTGTTGTATGGCGGCAGGGAGTAATCGCGGTACCACAGCACCTTGCCGCGGTAGATCAACGCGAACGAGTGGCCGGGCGTGTCGGCGTGCATGCCCTTCCCGAGCGTGTTGAACGCCTCCGAGAGGCGCCGGTCCGCGTCGGAGATCAGCGGCGTCGTGATCCCGTACTCCTGAGCGGCCTGCTCGAGGTCGGACGGCCCGTCGGGCGTGACCGAGACCAGCTGGATCCCGCGCTTCGCGAGTGCCGCGCCGAACTGCTGCAGACCCTGGATCTGCTCGAAGCAGGCCTGGCACATGACGCCCTCTGAGAAGAAGAGGAGCGTCTTGCGGCCGTAGACCGTCTTCGAGGAGATCACCTTCCCGCTCAGCAGATCGCGCGTGGAGAAGGGGGGCACGGCCGAGCCGGGCGGCAAGCCCTCTCCTGGCCTGGCTCCCATCGCCGTCGCCTGCGCTGAACCCGCCGGGGTCGCCTTCGTGTTCAGGACGTCAGGCAGAACGAAGCTGGCACCGACGACGGCGACGACTGCGAGCCCGACGAGACCGCCCGTCCGGAAGGCCCAGAAGCCTGCCCGCCGCTGGCCCTCAGACCTCACCGGCGGTGCCGACGCGAGTGCCTGCTTCCGGGCTGCCCTTGCGTTCCTGGCGCTCATTGCTTCCGCCTCCTTTCCTCAGGACTGCGAACAGGAAGCCGCCGATCAGGACGAGCAGGATCGGCAGCGAGACGACGTTCGGGATGCCGTCGACGGAGGAGGCGACCTCGCGTATCCACGGTCCCAGGGCCTTCTGGAAGCCCGGCGCCGTGTCGGAGTTGCCGCTCAGGGCGAGCGCGATGAAGAGCACGCCGAAGCCGGCGAAGATGACGACGCCGGCGAGCTT